>DAOVTY010000110.1 GCA_030632865.1 Bacteroidota bacterium | reverse complement strand
TTCTTAGTATCCGCAGGGCCAACTTTCGAAAAAATAGATCCTGTACGTTTTATCGGAAATTATTCCTCAGGGAAAATGGGTTATGCAATTGCTGAGGAGCTTGCAGAAAAAGGAGCCGAAGTTATTTTGATATCTGGTCCGGTTTCAGTATCCACAAAAAAAATAGGTATTAAAGTAATTTCTGTTGAATCTGCCTCAGAAATGTATTCTGAATGCGTTTCGAGATTTGGTGAATGCGATGGTGCAATTATGACTGCTGCTGTTTCTGATTTTTCACCGGTTAAGTCTGGAAAATTGAAAACTAAACGTGGAAAAAAGAATTGGAATCTCGAACTTAAACCAACCAAAGATATTGCAGCATCGTTGGGCGAAGTAAAAACAAGCAGCCAGTTGTTGGTTGGATTCGCACTAGAAACTCATGACGAAATTATTAATGCCGTCAATAAACTCAAAAAGAAAAATTTTGATTTCATTGTTTTAAATTCGTTAAACGAAAAAGGTGCAGGATTTCAGGTTGATACTAATAAAATAACTATTATAGATAGAAACAATAATCGTCAGTTTTTTGAGTTAAAAAATAAGAAAGAAGTAGCAGTTGATATTGTGGAGAAAGTGATATCACTTGTAAAATAATTTGTACTTTTATAACTCTATTTTTGGTTTTATGAAGAAGCTATCAATTTTAATCATTATAATTTTATTCCTGTCGGTAAATGGTTTTGCACAGGAATTACGATGCCAGGTTACAGTTTCGTCGCAACGAATTCAGGGCTCGAATAAAAATTTGTTTCGTACCATGCAGTCTGATTTATACGAGTTTATGAATAACCGTAAATGGACAGAGCATGTATATAGCTACGATGAAAGAATTAAGTGTAATATTTTAATTCGCCTAGATGAGCAAATTTCTGTTGACGAGTTTAAGGGCTCTATACAAGTTCAATTAACCCGTCCGGTTTTTAACTCAAGTTACGAAACCACAATATTAAATATTAAAGACAACGATTTTAGGTGTAAGTATGTTGAGTTTCAGTCGCTTGAGTTTAACGAAACATCTAACCGCGATAACCTTACAAATATAATGGCTTTTTATGCCTACATTATTTTAGGTTTCGATTACGACACATATTCGCAAGATGGTGGAACTCCATATTATCAAAAAGCAGAATCAATTGTAAATAACTCTCAAAATGCCATAGAAAAAGGTTGGAGATCATTCCAGAGTGAACGAAATAGGTACTGGCTTGTGGAAAATATTTTAAATAAATCATATGCAAGTTATCGCGATTGTTTATACACTTATCACCGGCAAGGACTTGATATAATGTCTGATAGACCTGAGGAGGGACGAGCTAATATTGCAACTTCTTTAAAAGATATTCAAAAGGTATTTAGACGAAAGCCATCAACTTATATTTTACAAATGTTTTTCGATTCAAAAGCAGACGAGTTAGTTAATATTTTCTCAAAATCGTTTCCCGATGAAAGAAACAGAGTATTAACTATTCTGAACGAAGTAGATCCGTCAAACGGAAATAAGTATGAGAAAATTGCAGAGAATGAGGGATTTTAAATTCTAATCAGATGCTGACAAGACTATCCATTTCTAACTACGCTTTAATTGATAAACTATCGGTTGAATTTCATAAAAACCTTAATACAATTACAGGAGAAACCGGCGCCGGTAAGTCTATAATATTAGGTGCTTTAGGTTTAATTCTGGGTAATCGTGCAGAGCTACTTACTTTAAAAGATAATTCTAAAAAATGTATTGTTGAGGGAGTTTTTGACGTTGGAAGTTATAATCTGAATTCATTTTTTGAACAGTATGATTTAGATTATGACTCGATAACTATTTTAAGGCGCGAACTTACTCTGTCGGGCAAATCAAGAGCATTTATAAACGATACACCTGTCAGTCTAAAAACATTGCGAAGTCTTGGATTGAAATTAATTGATATTCATTCGCAACATCAAAATTTAGAACTTGTAAATCAAAAATTTCAACTCGAATTAGTTGATACAATTGCTAAAACCACAAAAATACTAGAAAGTTATCGCATAATTTTTACTGATTTTTCGAAATCGAAAAAGTTAATTGATGAATTAAAAACTAAAGCAGAAAAAGCAAATGCTGATTTAGATTATTTTCAATTTCAGTTTAGCCAGTTAGAAGAGGCTAATCTCAGAGAGGGTGAGCAAGCCAATTTGGAGGATGAATTGAAAAAATTAACTCATGCCGAAGAGATTAAAAGTGCGTTAACAGATGCAGTAGTTTTATTGGATGATGAACAGCTGTCTGTAATTAAGAATATTAAGGGGAGCCAAAAAAATATTGAAAATATTCAAGATTATATTTCTGAAGCACCCGAATTGGCAAAACGTTTGCAAAGTAGTTTTATAGAGTTGCAAGATATTATTGAAGAGGCAAACTCGCTTGCAGAGAAAGTTGAATACAACCCTGCGCGAATAGAAGCGATTAACGGTAGGTTAAATATTATTTACAGCTTTCAGCAAAAACATTCAGTATCTACAATTTCAGAATTAATTGAATTGCGTAATTCGTTTGACGAGAAAATTAACACCGTTATTGGTTACGATGAAGAGATTAAGTTATTAGAAAATCGTTTGGTTGAACAGAACGAAAAACTTGCCCAAAAAGCAACTCAGCTAACTTTACAAAGAAAAAAATCTTTCGCAAAAATCGAAAAATCTGTTGTTTCTGATTTGCAGAATTTAGGTATGGAAAAATCTAAACTGACTATTGAACATCAGAATTTACCGGATTTTAGTTTAAATGGAAAAGATTCTGTTTCTTTTCTTTTTAGTGCAAACAGTGATGTTAAACCTGCAGAAATATCAAAAATTGCCTCAGGGGGGGAGATGTCACGATTAATGCTTGCAATTAAAAACTTGTTACGAAATTCTAAAGCTTTGCCAACTGTTATATTCGACGAGATAGATTCGGGAGTTTCTGGCGAAATAGGTGTTAAAATGGGCAATATAATAAAGTCGTTTTCAGATTCAACTCAAATTATTAATATTACACATTTGCCACAAATTGCAGCCAAAGGCAACACTCACTTTCAAGTTTATAAATACGAAAAAGCTGGGAAAACTTACACTTCACTAAAACATCTTTCGGAAAGCGAGAGGGTAAATGAGATTGCAAAAATGGTTGGTGGAGAAAATATTACTGCCGCAACATTAAAAACTGCCGAAGAGCTACTTAGAGGATAGCTTTATCTTATACCTAACGTATCAAAATGAGCGATGAAAATTGTTTCATTTTCCCTCCTTCTTTGCTCATAATTAATTATATAGCTAAGGCTATGATTGGATTTTTGACTACGAATAAGGAAAAAATAGCTCATTTTTTTATCAATCATTTTTAAATGGATTCAGTATTATTCTATAAATAAGGTATATTTTTATTATTTTTATTTTAATTTTTAAAATCAAACATTAATGAGAATTAGGTATTTATTGATGGTTTTTCTATTGCTCTCTTTTACAAATACGTTTGCGCAGTTAGATATTGGAGCATATAGTGGTTTAGGCTCGGGCAAGTTTAAGGGAGATCAGGCAGGTGACGGGAAATATAATAAATTGATTAGTGCCAATTATGGGCTAATATTCGATCTAAAACTTTCCGATCAACTTATTTTAAGTCTCCAGCCAGGGTTGTCAGGGAAAGGCACACGAATTAGCTATTCTGTTGAAGGAGTACCAGAACCTGTTGATAGTATTGCGATTAAAATTAACTATTTTTCTATACCACTTCTCTTAAAAATCTCATCAAAAAACGAGCACTTTTATGCTATTGGAGGACTGGAAGCCGGACTTCCATTATCAGCAACCGCTGAGTTTATTACCAATTTAGATGATACAAGAGATGTATTGAATCATTTATCGGATGTTAATTTAGTAATGCATTTTGGTGTAGGTTACCGAATTCCTGTTGGTAAACCCACTCTTTTTATTGAAGCACGTTATTTGCAGGGATTAAATAACGCTGTGCCACTGGAACGGCCTGAATATAATTATTTTCCAAGAGTAAGAACCAGCGATATTCAACTACTGTTTGGTATTGAGTTTCCCCTATTTTAAATTATTGAATAATGAGAAAAGTTTTTATAATACTATCTGTTTTTATATTCGTTTATGGAAACGTACTGGCGCAAAACGATACAACTAAAATTATTCTGAAAAAGAGCATGCTAAATGGTCATATCTTTAATTCAATTAATACATCGAAGAGTGCATTTATAAATACATATTTAAATACTGAATTAGGTTTTGGAAATACCGGAAATTTAGATTTACCCGGTATTGTAATTGGCGACAATGAAATCCTTTCGTTTAACGGAAGTGTAACCTATATTACGGTAAATCTTGATTATCGTCAGAAAATAAATGATTGGATGGCTTTTAGATTATCTATGTCTTTAGGAGGTAGAATAGGCTCTAATATATCAACCATTTTAGTTGATGGATTAAACACATATGGAGGTGTAATTGTTGGCTGGGATTTCAGACTTGTGCAAAAACAAAAGTTTCAAATGGCAGGAAGTGTATTTGTTAAAAATATCACAGGTAGTTTTATCGATATTGCCGGGTATGTTAACGATATAATTCATAATGCTCCATTTCCTGAACCGGTTAGAAATATCCCTGTTTTAACATTTGGAATAGGCAACCAGTGTGCGTACGCATTTAATAAAACATACGGTATGCAATTTGGAGTAGATTTTTCTTACGGAGAGTCGTTTAATAGGAGTGAGCAAAATTTTTATTCGTCTTTTAATATCTCTGGCGATATGGATTTAATGCCTAAAAAGCAAATTCCGCTGGGTTTTGCAGTTGGATACGAGATTAGCTCGAACCCAGAAGATACTTACCTCGAATTTATTCATACTAATATTTTTTCTGGGAAAATTGCATACACCGGTTCCTCTGATTTCGATTTGGGGTTGCAATTTATTATGAATAGAGTAAAGCTGTCTGACGCAATTACTGACAACCCGATGAGTGTAAAAACTCAACTCGATTTTAAATTTTATTTTTAATGTTTCTAACGGAAAATTTCCAAATTTGTTAGTTCATAAAAAGATTCGGCTTTACCAATAATTTTTAAGTTTTTGTCAACTACAAATATTGTTGGAGTAGCAAAAACATTGTAATCTATAGCAATTTTACTTTCCCATTCTTTAAAATCGGAAAGGTTGTACCACGACTCAATCCTTAACTCTAAAACTTTATTTTTCCACACCTCTTTGTCTGTATCTAACGAAATTGCAAAAATTTCAATATTACTGTTTTTAGCTTGCTTTTGCCAAGATTCTAATTGCTTAATAAAATCGGTACAATGCGGACACCACGAAGCCCAAAATAGAACTATATTTTTTTCTTTGAGAGTATTTGAAAAAGTAATTGGGTTACTATTTATATTGTTAATAGTAAAGTCTGCCACACTTGTTCCAGATATCATTTTTTGCTCCTCTAATTTACGTTCAAGCGTTGTGTATTCATCGGTTTGGCATGTTGTCCCCGAGTAGTTTATAGCAATATATGTTATAACATTTTCAAATTGTAGAACTTCAAAACCATGTATAATGTATTTTAAAATGAATTCGTAAATCTTTTCATTTTTATTAGTGTTTGTTAAAATTATATCCGCAGCTTTTATGTATTCCTTTTCACGTTGTTCTTGGGTTAATCCTTTTTTATTATAGCTAATTAGGTATTTAAAAATATTATTTGTGTAACCCTGCGAATTCATTAAAGATTCATCGGTAAAATCTAATGCTTTAAAATACTCTTTTTGAAATAGCTCTTTGCGCTGAATTTCTGTTAAATAGCCATCGAGTAGTGGTTCGGTGTAAGTGCTAATTACTTTTGCAGCGAATGTGCCATTATTCTTTTTTGCAGTTTCGGTGATAAATAAATTATACTCAACTTGCAATTGGTTATACTCAGTCGCAACTTTAATTGCTTCATCCGTTTTATCTTTTGCCCAGTAATAATTTACTTCTTTCTCACGTTCTCTTAAATCGTGATTTATAAATTGTTCTTTTTGTATAAAATCAAACCAAATTTCATTTTCTACAGACTCAATAACTTTAGTTTTAGTTTCGGGCGATTTAAAATCAGTTTCCAAAACAATACTCTCTTTATTGAAAATGAAATCTAATTGTTGAGGTGCTTCGTTCATTATTTTGGCATAAGGTGTCTGTCCCATAATTATACGGTACATTCCACTTTCTGCATCTTTGTGTAAATTAAATCGAATTAACTCTTTTTCTGCAAAGGCAGAGTCTATAATAATAAAATCGTCACCTTTTATTGCTCCCAAAACAACAATATTATCGGGTTGATTTTTAATAATAATGGCAATAGAATGGGGCTGGGCAACACAAATAGTAAATACTGAAACGAAAACAAAAATTAAAATAGATTTGATAATCATAATCAGACAGATATTTTTTTTTGAATAAAGATAATTAATCGATTCTATATTTTATAATATCAGAATTTTTTTCTTGGAAGTTCCATATCAAACTTTTACATTTGAGGGAAACTAAGTCAACAATAAACAAAATACGGTAGTTGAATAACATAAATAAAAAAGTTATTATCGTACTTATTCTAATACTTAAAATCATATGAAATTTTTCGCAATTCTTTTAGTCATTATTTCGGTTTTATCTTCGTGTAAACAAAATGAAGAAAATCCTCCCAATATTATATTGATTATGGCCGACGATATGGGTTACGCCGATATTGGTTGTTTTGGTAGTGAATTTATTAATACTCCTGTTTTGGATAAAATGGCAGAAGAGGGAGTTAAGTTTACTGATTATCATTCGAATGGAGCAGTTTGCACACCAACTCGAGCGGCACTTATGACAGGTAATTATCAGCAGCGAGCTGGGCTTGAAGGTGTTATTTATGCAGCCAAAGGAAAACGAATGTATGGTATTTCTGACTCAGAAAAAACACTTGGAGAATTCTTTAAAGATGCAGGATATGCAACTGGAATATTTGGGAAATGGCATTTGGGTTACAAACCAGAATACAACCCAACATTACATGGATTCGATGAGTTTTATGGTTATGTTAGCGGAAATGTTGATTTTATTTCGCATCGCGATGGAATTGGATTATACGATTGGTGGCATAACAGAGACACATCTTATGAAAAAGGTTATGTAACCGATTTAATAACCGACCACGCTCTTGAGTTTATGGTAAAAAATAAAGACAAACCTTTTCTTGTTTATTTACCTCACGAAGCACCACATTTTCCTTATCAGGGAAGAAATGATAAAGCAGACAGGTTGCCTGGTGTGAAGTTTCAGGCACACGGAAGCCGACCAGATAAAAAGCAGGCCTACAAAGAGATGGTAGAAATTATGGATGAAAATATTGGTAGAGTTATGCAGAAACTGAAGGATTTAGATTTGGATAAAAAAACATTCGTTCTATTTTGCTCGGATAATGGTGCAACAAACCTTGGCAATAACGGAATTTTAAATGGTTTTAAAGGAAGTTTGTGGGAAGGTGGTCATAGAGTACCCGCAATTGCATGGTATCCCGAAAAAATTAATGCCGGAACCAATAATAGTTCAACCATTTTAGGTATGGATATATTGCCAACTTTATTGTCTGTTTCGGGTAATAAAATTCCTGAAAATTTGGATGGTAAAGATTTTTCTAAAGTACTGTTTTCTGGAAATAAATTGACTGAACGTCCTGTGTTTTGGAGGTATAGAAATCAATGGGTTGTGCGTAAAGGAGATTGGAAGTATCTGAAAATTAAAGAAAAGGAGTATCTTTTTAATTTGAAGGATGACATTGGTGAGCAACAAAATTTAATCGATAATAAACCAGCATTAACTTTAGAATTAAAATTATTATTAAAAGAGTGGGAGAGTGAGATGGGAAAACATGAATTGATAACAGAATAGGCGAAGTTCTGAAGTTTTGCAGGCTTGTATTTAATATATTATAGCTGCATTGATTATCGTTAAAATTTATAATTTTCTAAAATAAAACGCACATGAAAAACTTAATTCTAATAATAGTTTTTTGTCTTTTAATTTTTGCTTCATGCAGCAATATACAAACCCCCGAAAATGATAAAATACAACCTAATTTCATAGTTTTTATTGCCGATGATGCAGCTTGGAATGATTGTGGTCCGTATGGAAATAGTACTATTAAAACCCCCAATATTAATAAACTAGCTGAAGAGGGAGTTGTTTTCGACAATGCATTTTTAACAACTAGTTCATGCAGTCCAAGTCGTTGTAGTATTTTAACTGGTAGATATCCGCATAGCACGGGAGCGCCAGAGTTACACATGCCTCTGCCTGCAAACCAAATATTATTTGCCGGTGAATTGCAAAAAGCAGGTTATTATACTGCGCTTGCCGGAAAGTATCATATTGGCGATCCCCGCTCTGAATTTGATAGCATTTATGGAGGAGCCGTTAGTGGATGTGAAAATTGGGTTCGGGCTGTACAAAATAGGCCAAAAGAGAAACCTTTCTTTTTGTGGTTAGCAGCAAAAGATCCTCACCGAAATTATAAATCAAATGCTATTTCGGAACCTCACAAGCCCGAAGAAGTAATTGTCCCATCTTTTTTGCCAGGTGCAGATTCAACTCGGAAAGATTTGGCTCTTTATTACGATGAGATATCTAGACTGGATAGTTATTTAGGTAAAGTTATGGACGAATTAAAAAAGCAAAATATTGATAAAAATACGCTGGTAATATATATGACAGATAATGGACGACCGTTCCCGCGTTGTAAAACAAGAATGTACGACAGTGGAATAAAAACTCCATTTATAGTTCGCTGGCCCGGAAAGATTGAAAAAGGAAGAACAGATGCATTAATAAGTGCCATTGATATTGCCCCAACTTTTTGCGAATTGGCAGGAGCTACTCATACTGAATCATTTCAAGGTATTTCTTTTGTCCCAATTCTCAATAATTATTCTGCTGAAACTAGAAAATACATAGTTGGAGAACACAACTGGCACGATTATCAAGCACACGAACGTGCAATTCGAAATCATAAATATCTGTATATACGCAATACTTTTCCTGAGTTTAATGCCTCGCCTCCAGCAGATGCTGTTGGAAGTTTAACTTATATTGAAATGATTGAATTAAATAGAGAGGGAAAATTAAATGAATTTCAGTTAGATTGTTTTATTAAAACTCGTCCTGAGGAGGAATTGTACGATGTTATAAAAGACCCATTTCAGTTTAATAATCTTGCTAATAAAAACATCTACAAAAACGATTTAATGGAAATGAGAAATCTACTTAATTACTGGATTGTAGAATTTGATGATAAAATTCCTG
>DAOVTY010000148.1 GCA_030632865.1 Bacteroidota bacterium | reverse complement strand
TGCAACTTCATTTTTGTCGATGTGGATGTCGAACACGGCAACAGCAATGATGATGGTACCAATTGCACTTTCAATTATTCTAAAATTGGAAGAGAGTTTGGGTGAAGTAAAAATGGGAAAATACTCAATTGGATTGTTGCTGGGAATTGCATATTCAGCATCAATTGGTGGAATTGCAACTTTAGTAGGCACTCCGCCAAATCTTTCGTTTGCGCGAATTATTAGTATTGTTTTTCCTGAAATGCCGGATATCTCTTTTGCCGACTGGTTTATTTTTGCATTGCCGGCAACCATATTACTTTTTATTGCAGCGGGGTTGCTGTTATATTTTATGTATAAACCCAAAAGTAGCTGGGAAAATATTCAGCTTAACGATTTTAGAAAAGAGTACGATGCTTTGGGGAAAGCAAAAATAGAAGAGCAAATTGTACTGGTTTTATTTATAACTCTTGCATCTTTATGGATATTCCGTTCCGGTTTTTCTATTGGTTCTTTTGTAATTCCGGGTTGGTCGCAACTTTTTAATGCGCCTTCGTATTTAAATGATGGAACGGTCGCTATTTTTATTGCACTCCTACTGTTTATCATCCCCTCTAAAACAAAAAAAGGGGAGCGTATTATGAATTGGGAAACGGCAAATAAAATTCCCTGGAATATAGTTTTGCTTTTTGGTGGTGGTTTTGCATTAGCGCAGGGTTTTGTTGATTCAGGACTTTCGATTTGGTTTGGCGAGCAACTTGCTGGTCTCGCAAATGTTGACCCGATTATTTTAACGCTTGCCAATGTATCTATGATGTCGATGCTAACAGAATTAACCTCGAATGTGGCAACCACCGAAATGATACTTCCTATTCTTGCAGGGTTAGCAACAGTAATTGAAATTAATCCTTTGTTATTAATGATTCCTGCAACTCTGGCTGCTTCGTTGGCTTTTATGTTGCCAGTTGCAACGCCACCAAACGCCATAATTTTTGGCACTAATAGAATAAAAATAAAAGACATGGTGAAAACCGGAATTTTATTAAATATTATAGGAATTATTATCGCAACTTTGGTAATGTATTTTTGGGGAACGGTAGTTTTTGAAATCGATGTTACTGTTTTTCCGGATTGGGCTGTGGTAGTGAAATAAACCAATGAGTATATTTGTGGTGCAGAGCACCTAAAAATTTGTAGCAAACGCACGAATTTTAACGGAAGGTGCAGCGTACCGCAACATAATTTAATTTTTTGTTACGGTGCGCTGCACCTTTTAATTCCTTTACGTATTCTATCTACAAATATTTCGCAGCTCTGCTGCTATAATTTAAAATATTTCAATTACAATTTCCCATAATCGCTTGGTGTCATTCCAAAGAACTTAGTAAAGCTTTTTGTGAAATAATTAGGATCGTTAAACCCGGTTTTGTAAGCCACTTCATTTATTTTATATTCACCACTTTTTAGCAAGTGCGCAGCTTTTTTTAGTCTGGTATTCCTAATAAACTCTGAAATATTAAACCCTGTAATTGCTTTTATTTTACGGTAGCATTGGGGTTGGCTTAATTTTAAAAGCGAACAGAATCGTTCAACATTAAAATCAGCATTGCTAATATTTACTTCAATGTATTTTATTGCATTTTTAATAAAAATCCGATCGCTGGTATTTGTAACCACATCTTCAACATTTACTGAATCGCTAAGGCTAAATTTTTTATGTAATTTGCGTCGTCCTTCAATAAGGTTTTCAGCTGTTAAAAGTAAATGTTGTAAATCGAATGGTTTAGTAATATACGCATCTGCTCCCGCTTTTATTCCAGTCAATTTGTTCTCTTTATCAGCAAGCGATGTTAGTAGAATTACTGGCAGATGACTTGTTTTAAACTCAGATTTTATCTTTTTGCAAAATTCAAACCCGTTGGAGTCTGGTAGCATCACATCGCAAATAATTAGTTCAGGATATTTTGTTTCGGCAAGTTTAATCCCCATTTTGGCAGTTCCGGCTTCTTCTATGTTGTATTGAGCAGAAAGAATCTCTTTTAAATAGGTTCTAAGATTATTGTCATCATCCACTAAAAGAAGAGTCGATTTTTCTCTATCAACCGATGATTCTGATTCTTTTTGTGAAGCAGGTAAATATTCTCCAATACTGGCAATAAGTAGCTCTTTTCCTTCTGTTTTTTGTTTATCGAATTTTACATCTTCTCCAAAATGCTTGCTGCCGGTCGGTAATTTTATTATGAACTCACTGCCCTTGCCAAGGATACTTTCTACTTCAATGTCTCCCTGATGTAATTCTACGTATTTTTTCACCAATGCAAGTCCAAGGCCACTTCCTGGGTTATGTAAATTCGATGTGTTTTCCAATTGATAGAAGCGTTCGAATATTAATGGTATTTTATTTTCTTCAATTCCAATGCCATTATCTTTTATCGAAATTTTCGCAAATTTTTGATCTCGTTCAATTACTTCCGAAATATGAATGCTAATTGTTCCATCGGTTTGTGTTGCTTTGAAAGCGTTTGATAATAGGTTAAACATGGCTTTCTCCAACTTATCTTTATCTCCCCAAATTTTCATGCTTGTCACCTCTGAACTAAAACTAAAATCAATTTTTTTACGGGCTGCAAAATCATTAAATAAAAAGGCTGATTTTTGAATAAATGGAGTTAGCTTAAATTCCGATACACGCAATTTCATATTATCTGTTTCAGCCTTTCTGAAGTCTAAAAGTTGGTTAACAATTAACAATAGTTTTGAAGCATTGCTGTAAATATTCGTCAGTTTACGCGATGTCTCTTTATTGTTATTCCCAATATTTCCAATTAACTCTTTTAACGGGCTTATTACAAGTGTTAACGGAGTTCTAAGTTCATGTGAGATGCTGGTAAAAAAGCGAAATTTAGTTTGATTTACTTCTTTTACTTTGTCTGCTAATTTCAACAAACTGTCCCTCTGTTTCAATATTTGCTGGTGTTGCTCGCTCAGTTGTTTGTTTTGATGAGTTATATTGTTGTTTTTGTTAATAATTTTTTCGTTGATAGACTTCAATTCTTCATTCTGTTGTTCTATCTGTTTTGTTTGTTTTGTTAGGGTTTTTGTCTTTTCAATTACAAGTTT
Source organism: Bacteroidota bacterium (assembly GCA_030632865.1). GTDB lineage: Bacteria > Bacteroidota > Bacteroidia > Bacteroidales > Prolixibacteraceae > Draconibacterium. The sequence continues at coordinate 4,744 of DAOVTY010000148.1, read as the reverse complement.
CTTCAATATAATTTTATGGCGGTTAATGTTTCTGATTCGGCTGTAAATTATCAGATATAAAATTCCAAGCAATACAAAAAATAGTAATATCCTGAACCACCAGGTTTGCCAATAAGGCGGTTGAATTACTAAATTTATGGTAGTAGGTATTTCATTGAAAACTCCGTCGGAATTAGAACCTTTTACTTTAAATATATAATTGCCCGGAGGTACATTTGTATAGGTTGCAATTCTTTGGTGGCCTGCATCAATCCATTTATCTTCGTTGCCATCTTCTGTCAACGAATATTTATATTGGTTTCTTTTAGGAAGGCTAAAACTTAAAGCGGTAAACTCGAAACTAAATGTATTTTGTTTATAGTTAAGTGCCAGCTTTTTTGTTTCACTAATTTGTTTGTTAGTTATATTGGGGTGCGAAAATGGATCTACTTTTTCGTATTGAATTTCCATGCCCGTAATTACAACCTGAGGTAAATATTTGTTTGGTGTAATTTCTTCCGGATCAAAAATATTGAGACCATCAATTCCTCCAAAATATATTTTACCCGAAGAGTCTTTAAAATAAGCTGCCTGATTAAATTCATTGCTTTGAAGTCCATCCTGATAAGTGTAGTTCTGAAATTTTAAGGTCTTTGTATCCAACATCGAAATGCCCATATTTGTACTGCACCAAATATTCCCGGCTTTATCGGCTAAGGCTGCATAAATAACATTGTTTGGAAGTCCGTCTGATTTTAAAAAACGAACTATTTCGCCTGATGTTGGATTGAACTTGTATAATCCGAGATCTGTTCCTATCCAAACTTCGCCAGGGATTGAAGTACAAATTGAAAATATTTTTGTAAAACTTTTTAGTTTATTTTTTGGATCAGAGTAAATAACAAGCTCAAATTTATTTAAGTATTTATCAAAAGTGTATAAGTACCCATCAAATGTACCCAGCCATATTTTTCCCGTTTGGTCTTCATTAATCGCAATTGGGTAAATTGAAATTGGTTCTCCATCCGGTCCTTGCGGATTAAAATGTTCAAAATTGTTCTCATCAGGAATGTATTTTAGTAATCCCAGATTGGTAGTAAACCAAATTTGATTTAATTCATCGGTAAATGCAGAACTAAATTTTTGAATAGCCAGATTAGTTTGAAGCTTTATTTGATCTAAAAGAGGGCTTAGTCCATTTTTATCATTCAATAAAAAAATTTCAGTATCAGTTGAAATATATAATTTATCTAAAAAGCCAATAATTGCCCTAATTCTATTATCAGTCTGGTGTATCTTTGAATTTGAATCAGAAACGGTAGAAATTGTATTCCCATTTGGCATCTCAACTAAACCACTTGAAGTTCCAAGCCAAACTGTATTAAAATTATCCACAAATATTGAGCGTATATCGTTTGTATTTATGTTTCCATTTTTTAAATAAGAAAAATTGTTGTGTTTGGGAAATCTGGATTGAATAGGATCCATTTTGTTTATTCCACCCAAAAATGTTCCTGCCCATACTATTTCTGCCCGATCTTCAAAAAGTGAATACACAATATTGTTGTTTAACGATTCAGAATTATTCGAAATATTTCTAAAAACTTCAAAGTCTTTTGTTTTTGAATTATACCTGCAAAGTCCGTTATTTGTGCCAATCCATATTTCTCCATTATTTCTTAATAAAATATCATAAACACGTAGCTCTGCTAAACTATTATTTTCTGTATCAGGCAAAAAATGAGAGCTGCTTTCCGATTTTGGATGATATTTATAAAGACCGTTGTTTATCGTTCCAATCCATAAATTACCTTTCAAATCAAATTTTAATGAAGTTATTCCTTGTCTATTATGTTTTTTAGAAAACATTATTTTTTCAGGAATATCATCGCTATTTTTATTAAGATAATTCCATCTGTATAATCCTGATGGTGTACCAAACCAAAGATTTCCTTCATCATCTTTTTCGAGACAATTTATTGTTCTGAGATTTATTTGGCTATAAAATCCGGGTTTTATAAATGATGAATCTTTTTTATCAAAATAGCATAAACCGCCAGAGTTGGTAGCAATCCAAAGTGTCCCATTGTTTGTTGCAATTAGATCATTTACATAGTTTGAAGGGATTTTGTTTCTTGAATCGGAACTGAAAGAAAACGAATAGAAATTATTCTGTTCCCGGTTATAAATGTTTAGTCCTGCATTCTGACTGCCAATCCAAAGTGTACTATCATAAGGATTTTCATATATACACGAAATATCATTCCCGCATATAGATGAAGGATCTATTGGGCTACTATTCATAATCTCAAAATCATATCCATCATACCTGTTTAGCCCATCTTCAGTTCCAATCCAAAGAAATCCTTTTGAATCTTGAAAAAGACATTTTACACTCGATTGAGACAGCCCGTCTTGAATTGTTAAATGTGAAAATTTAACATCTTCAGATGTTAAAAGCACCCAAAGTAGCGAGGATAAAATATATATATTAAGCCTAAACTTCATTTCATTAACTAAAAATAGATGTTAACAAATTTAACATTTTTTAATAAATTATATAATAATGCTAATACACTAATATTAAGTATAATAAGATTAAGAGTTGAAGACTTTGTCATTGCAAAATGAATGATAATTGCAGATTTGCGAATGATAATTATAGATAATTTTCGAATATATCCTATCTAATGATTTAAATCTACTCGATTCACATGTCAATCTAAATTAGTTTTACAAAGTATTGAGAGGAATGAAATTCTCTATGTAAAACTAAATTATATTAATTATGAAGAAATCTCTGTTATTGTTACTTGCTTTAACTTTTTGCGGTTTGCTCTCGTATGGGCAAAATGTAACTATTAAGGGTAAAGTAACAACAAACGATCAATTAGGGTTACCTGGTGTAACTGTGGTTGAGAAAGGTACTGTAAATGGTACTGTTACAAATGTTGATGGAAACTACGAAATTACGGTTAGCAATTCTGATGCTGATCTAACATTTTCGTTTATTGGGTTTATTTCGCAAGATGTTACCATTGCAGGAAAAACAACTATTGATGTCTTGCTCGAAGAAGACACACAAGACATTGACGAGGTTATTGTTGTTGGCTACGGAACCCAGAAAAAAGCCAATATTACAGGAGCTGCGGCATCTGTACAAATGGACAAAATATTGGCTAACAGACCGGTTACAAATGCCGCTGTTGCATTGCAGGGCTCTATTCCGGGTTTGCAAGTTGTTACAAGTTCAGGGCAACCTGGCTCCGAAGGCGTTAGCTTAAATATTAGAGGTACTACCTCTATAAACGGTGGTAGTCCACTGGTATTGATGGATAATGTTCCGGTTTCAATATCTGATGTTAATCCGCACGATATTGAGTCGGTAACTGTTTTGAAAGATGCAGCAGCCTCCTCAATTTATGGTGCAAGAGCAGCTTTTGGTGTAATTTTAATTACAACTAAAAAAGGAGGCAAAAATCAACCAGTTAAATTTAATTATTCGAATACATTTAGTGTCAGACAAGCTGAAGATGTGTTGGAAAAGGCATCTACCTACGATTTTGTACATGGATTAGATGATTGGGGTGTTGATGCATTCTGGACAGGACCAGATGTTCCAACTTGGATTGATTTTCTTGAGGATAACAGAGCTAATCCAGGGAACTATCCTGAAGGTTATGCCGAAAAAGATGGTTTAAGATACCCTTTAACAGATACCGATTTGATTGGTGCTTTTTTAAATGATCCGGGGTACACACAGATTCATAACTTTAGTTTTTCAGGTGGAAGCGCAAAAACTGCATATCGTGTTTCTGCAGGTTATAGCGATGAAGATGGTATTATTGTTACAGATAGTGATAGCCAGAAGAAATATAATGTAACAAGTTATTTAAAAACCGATATAACCGATAAGTTCTCTGTAACTGCCGATATTAAATACAATGGTAGTTATCGTAAATCTCCAGTAGGACAATATTCAAATGCTATTTCTTTTAATCCTTTCACTCCCGAAGATGGTTATCATGAGTTTGAAGATGGGTCATTAGTACCCTATGACTCTCCGGCAATGGCTGAAAAAATTAAAGTAATTCCTCAGCGTTGGCAAGATAGAATAAGGCTATTTGGAAAAGCAGAATATTCGCCAATTCAAGACTTAATGCTAACAGGTGAATATACTTTTTCTAAATTGAATGAGGATAATGTAACTGGAAATAATCAGGTTTTAACAGTAAATCCGGAACGATTTACTCTAAATGCTGTCGATCCTGCAAGAACTTATCATCAGAAAACAAATTCGAAAACTGTGTACAGCGGACTTAACTTATATGCAAAATATAACAAGAGTATTGATGAACATAACTTTACTATTCTTGGTGGTTTTAACCGCGAAGATCAATCTTATGAATATTTCAGGGCACGCCGGTATAATCTGGTTGATGTTAACCTGCCAGCATTAGGAACTGCTACTGGAATTATTGAAGCAGATGATTCATTCTACGAGTGGGCAGTAATGGGATATTTTGGTCGTTTAAATTATAACTACAAAGAGAAATATTTTGTTGAGTTAAATGCACGTTACGACGGCTCTTCCCGATTTGCAACCGAAGACCGCTGGGGATTTTTCCCTTCAGTATCTGGTGGATGGAATATTGCAAGAGAAGGATTTATGGAAGATGTTGAGTTAATTAGCCAGTTAAAACTAAGAGGTTCGTGGGGTGAAGTTGGAAATCAAAGCACAAGTGGTTATTATCCTTATGTTCCG
>DAOVTY010000081.1 GCA_030632865.1 Bacteroidota bacterium | reverse complement strand
ATGATGATAATGATCTTGTCCCGCGTAACTCTGTAGAATTTTATCTGAAATTATAAGAGAAAAATGTGACTGCCGAAAAGCATATTTTTCAAGAAGGTGGTCATGAATTTGGAATCACAAAAAATAATTTACCGGTTGATAAGTGGCCTGATCTGTTTTTATATTGGTTGCAGGCGATAGAAATTGTTGAGTGAATTGTAGTGAAATGATAGAAACATATCCACAAAAAGTATTAAAGTTTTGTCCCAAATGCGGTTCTGGTAAATTTATAAAATTGGGAGACCGCTCGTTAAAATGTGGCGATTGTGAATTTCACTTTTTTATTAACTCAGCGGCGGCTGTTGCTGCTTTGGTAACTAATAAAAATGGGCAGTTAATGTTGGTAACCAGAGGCGTAGAACCTAATTATGGGAAATTAGATTTGCCTGGTGGTTTTATCGATTCCGGCGAAACTGCAGAGAATGCTGTTTATCGTGAACTAGACGAAGAACTAGGGTTGAAAGTGAAATCGTTGAGATATCTGGGTTCTGCTCCAAATGAATATGTTTTTTCGGAATACACAGTATTTACTCTAGATTTGGCTTTTAAAGTTGTTGCAGAAACAACTGCTGGATTAAAAGCGATGGACGATATTTTAGATTTTAACTTTTATTCGGAAGATGAGATTGATTATGATGAAATTCCTGCTCCTTCAATAAAACAATTTGTTAAAGATTTTTTCAATTATGAACAAAATAGATAGTAGATTAAAGGCACTTCGAACAGAGATGCAAAAGTTGAATCTCGATGCGTGGTTTATTTCCGGCACAGATCCACATTCTAGCGAAAATATACCCGAGCGATGGAAAACGAGAGCCTTTATTTCGGGATTTAAAGGTTCGTATGGTTTTATAGTTGTTACTAAAGAGGCTGCGGGTTTGTGGACTGATACTCGGTATTTTATACAAGCAGAAGAGGAGTTACAGGGTACAGAAATTGCGATGCATAAATTGCGTGTTTCTGATACTGTTTTACCCGAAGTTTGGCTGACTCAAAACCTTAAGTCCGGTAGCCGGGTTGGAATAGATGCGCAAACTATTTCGGTGGTAGGTTACAGAAATATTCAAAATACTCTTTTTGAAAAAAATATTGAACTGATAGAAACTTCTGACTTATTTGAAAAACTATGGAGCAATAGACCGCAGTTATTAACTGATAAAATATTTGATTTAGAATTAAATTTTTCGGGGAAATCGCGGATAGATAAACAAAGTCAAATAGCAGATTGTCTTCATAAATCGAATGCCGTATTTCATGTAATTTCTATGCTTGACGAGTTGGCTTGGGTATTTAATTTACGTGGATCAGATATTGATTATAACCCTGTTTTTAATGGCTTTGGTTTTATTAGCGAAAACGAAAGTTACTTGTTTGTTGATGAAAATAAACTAACTGATGAACTTCGCAAAAAACTTATAAACGATGGAGTTACTTTAAAAGGTTATACTGAGTTTTATCCATTTTTAACAAGTGTGAAAAACAGTAAAATATTCATTGATACTTCCACTGTAAATTATACAATTTACAGTGTTTTAAAAAACAATAACAAAATTGTTGAAGGCACTTCTATTTTAGCAAAATTAAAAGCAATAAAAAACAGTACCGAAATTACTGGTTTTAAAAGTGCCATGAAAAAAGATGGTGTGGCAATGGTGGAGTTTCATTCTTGGCTAAAAGTAAATATTGGTAAATCTGAAATTACGGAATATATTATCGGCCAAAAGCTGAAAGAGTTTCGCTCGCGCCAAAAAAATTTTAAAGGTGAAAGTTTTCCTCCCATAGTTGGTTACAAACAGCACGGAGCAATTGTACATTTAAGTGTAGGCGAAAATGATGCATTGTCTGTTGAGGCCGATGGAATTTTACTTTTCGATTCGGGCGGACAGTATTCTGATGGTACAACAGATATTACCCGAACAGTTGCTTTAGGCGAAATTACCACTCAGCAAAAAATAGATTATACATTAGTTTTAAAAGGTATGATTGCGCTAACGAAGGCCATATTCCCAGTTGGTACAAAAGGTTGTAATCTCGATATTTTGGCCAGAATACCGCTTTGGGAAAATGGTATGAATTACGGACATGGAACAGGTCATGGAGTTGGCCATTTTTTAAATGTGCATGAGGGACCATTTGCAATTAGGCAAGAGTATAACGAACATTCAATAAAACCGGGGATGGTAATGTCTAACGAACCGGCTTTTTATCGCGAGGGAGAATATGGAATTAGAACTGAAAATATGATGGTTTGTGTTGAAAAAGAGAAGACTGAATTTGGTGATTTTTTGGGATTCGAAACACTAACTCTTTGTCCTATAGATATTACATTAATTGATTTGAAATTAATGAGTTCAGAAGAAAAGAACTGGTTAAATAACTATCACAAAAGAGTTAATTCTGAATTAAAACCTTTTCTAAAAGAAGAGTTGCATAGTTTTTTAGATGAATCGACAACAGAGATTTAATCAACCTTTTACTGTACTTGTTTTTTTTTATTTTCACACCATTGCATAAAAGTCTCTAGTAAAACGAGTGTTTTTTCCGATGATAATTTTAATCCATTAATAAGCTCCAATTTCTCGGTCTCTTTAAGTTCGTGCCAATCGCTAATTAATATTTCAGAAATACCGAGTAGTGCCGTAAACGGACTTTTTAAGTCGTGAGTAATTAACGCAAATTCGTCCTCTTTTTCTAAATTAGCTTCAAATAATTGCTTAGAAACCTGATCGTCTAATTCTTTTGAATCATTAATATTATTAGATTTTTGATTTGCCAATATTCGAAGATTTGTATGGTAATAGTTAGCTGAGTTAAGAGCAATTTTAAAATCGTCATTATTATGCGTACGATTTAAAAACTGAAAGGAGTTGAGGTTGCTAATTTGAGTTTGAATTTTTAAAAGATTATTACTCTCTGAAATAAGCAACTTTACGGCGTTTGGCACAAGTAAGTTTACTGAGTTTAAAAATTGAAGTGTTGTACTGTTTGATTCTGTTATATCGATAATAACAATATTCAATTTATTATTATTCGCTGAGTTTTTTAAATTTTCAATAAATTCTATTTCATTACTGAAACCGCCTCTATTTTTAGAATCATTAAAATAACTCTTTAATTCTGATAATAATTGATTTAAAAACTCCTCACTGCTCGAAAAACATATCATATTCAAATCGTTCATTCGGATATTTTAAAGTATAATGCAAAACTATTAAATTATTTTGGTATGTGCGGTAATGAAAAATACTCTTATTAACAATAATCTATTTTTTTTGTCGAACAAAAAGAATTACTATGTTAAAAAAGTAGGATGAAATTATAATTATATTCCCCCAAAATTCATCGTAAAAATTATTAATCAGCTTCCCGGAAAGTGCAATTAAACCCCCAATAATAATTGCATATATTACTCTGCTTTTAATTACTTTAATTTTTAATAATCCGGCAAGTGTGGGAACAATAAAAGCACCAGAGAAAAATGTGAGTGCATATAGTAGAGACTGAATAATTGAGGTTACAAAAAGTGCTGTTAGAATACTTAAAATTCCCATAAATAAAACTATCCATCGAGTATGTTTTAATGAGCTTTTACTGTCTAAATTTTGGGTAAATAGTTGATTGAATATTATCGATGAAGTTAATAGGGTAGTGTCTGCTGATGACATTACTGCCGAAAGTAAAGCTGCAACAAAAAGTCCGTACATCCAGCTTGGCAGCAAATTTTGTGCAAAAGATATAATACCTGTATTTTGCGATTGTTGCGATATAACTCCTAGATATGTTAATCCGAACGAAACAGGTATTAAAATTAGCGCCACAATTAATATACTTCGCGATGCTGTTTTTTCATTTTTAGCACAAAACAGACGTGAGTAAATATCGGGACCAACAACAAAAGTAACTGAGTATGTAAGTATTAGAATTACTAAATCGAACAGTGAAAATGATGAATTGAAAAGCGTACTGGCTTCAAGTTTTTCAATATTTGTAAATGATGAATTTTGTAGCGAGAAGAAAATCAAAGCAATTAAACCTATAATAATTAGGGCAGATTGCAGGGCATCGGTTTTTAAAATACTAAGCTGACCTCCAAGTAGAGTATAAACAATAAAAATTGCTCCACTTAAAATTGCTGCATTCGAATAATTTATAAAACCCAAACCACTTAATATTTTTGCTGCTGCAATTATTTGTGCTGCAATTATTCCGAGCCAGGCAATTGGAATAATTATGGAGGCAACAAATTCCGTTTTGGTACCGTAAAAACTCCCAAGTAATTCAGGCAACGTATAATTGCCAAAACGCTTCACATATTTCGATATTGGAATTAAAATTAACAATCCAAATGCAGCACAAAGCAGAAACCAAATGGCTGCCCAACCAATATTTTGGCTTAATTCTATTGTGCCTAAAATGGCAGAACCGCCTAAAATAGTTGCCAGTAAACTTCCCGATACCGGAATTATTCCCGCCTTTTTACCGGCTACATAATAGTCGGTTGGTGTTTTTACTTTGAAAGCAGAATACACCCCGATTAAGAGTATAAAAATAAAATAAACTATTATAATTATTTCGGGTTGCATAAAATCAAAACTAAAATAAATTTAAGTATTACAACATGAAACGAGCATTATATTTATTAGTGTGCAGGAGGATGTTTATCAGCTAGTGCCATGTTATTGCCATTAAAAATGAATAATTAAAAACGTATAGGATACGTTAATTATTTCTTACAATCAATTTTAAAAATAAAAAATGCAGCCATGGCAATAATTATCATAAATAAAATAAAAAATGCCTGATAACCAAATTGGTTAATTATTGCCCCTCCAATTAGCGGGAAAATTGCCGGTAATATATTTCCAGCCCCTGTAAAGCCCGTGTATAAAGCACGGTTTTCTGTTCCGGAAACTTCGAGCAATAAACCGTTCATCGACATAGAAAACAGTGAAAAAACAATTCCGCCAAGAACAAAAATATATTTTATAGAGGATGCGTCGTTAATAAACAGAGCCAATAATACCAGCGAAAGCGAAAGCAAAACATTACTGTAAAGTAAAACATTATATTTTATTTTTTTTGCTCCGAGCAGTACCAATGCACTCACAAAAACAACCCCTATTATTTTGTAAATCAGGAAAATGCCTGTGTCACTACTTTGCGTGTTAAATGTTTCTTTGGCGTATAATATTATAAATGGTAGAAACGAAATTGCAATTCCCTGAGTATTTATGTAACCCAGAAAATAGCTCAGTTTTTTGTTTTGTTTTAACTCAGTTTTCAGAACTTTAAAAAATGCTTTTAGCCCTGAGATTTTTAATTTAGATGGAACTACTTCTTTTATATTCCAAAAACCGGCGGTGGCAATTAGTAAAAAACCTGCTCCAATAAAAAACATAAATGCGTAATTCATCGGAAACTCTTTCCAAACTAAAATCTTTTTAGCAAAAAATGCACTGAATAAAACAACTATACCTCCAGCAATTTGAACTGTTGAGAAAAAGGTTTTTCGTTTATCCTGATTTACTGACTTCCCTAAAATATCGACATAGCTAATATTTGTGAAAGCCCCGGCAAGCGAGAATGTTGTAATAAAAAAGAAAACAAGCCATAAAACATAATTATGTTGCTCGCCTTTTAACAAAAACAAAAGTACTCCTAATCCTAAAAGGGCAAATACACGGGTATTTATGCCAAATAAGAGATATTTCTTTTTATAGGTTTTATTGCTTACAAACGGTGCGAAAAATAGTTGGGTTAAACTTGAACCGCCCATCATTATTGCAGTTAAAATTCCAATATGCATCGCTCCGCCGCCCGCTTCAACAATCATCGACGGGATAATAGTATCCACATCCATGAAATTTTTAGCGAATGCCAAAAAAGTTGCATGCCATAAAAACGATTTGAAATTATGAGTTGATATCTTTTTTGTTAAAGCCATTGCGCGAATTTAACTTTTACAATCAATAAAAATAATTAATTGAAGGTTAGTGGAGTAGTTATAACATTTAATTTTAATTTAATTACAACATTTAAATACCTATGTGCTATAATCTTAATTAGTGTTTTTTATTTTGGGGAGGTGAAAGGTTTTAAATAAAAATACAATATTTCAAATAGATAAAGCAGCTTAGAATGCAAAATATATTTTAATCTTTTTTAATGTGCATTTTTAAAATACCATTTTTTACATGAAATAACATATAGTTTTCTTTCCGGTTTTTTAACTCGTCTTTAAACCAATTCATATGTTTTTGTAAAACTGCAATTACCTGGTTGGGGTTTTCTTCTGCAATAATTACCGGAACAAAATGTTTGTTTATCATTTTAATATTTCTTCCAAATTGTTTAGAAACCAACACAGAAACTCCTTTCTTCTTTAAGAAAGAAATAATTGCATTTCCTTTCTTTTTCGAACCGTGTTCATGAACTTCATCCATTGATTTAAAAGTGTTTAATGCCTCTTCTATAAAGGTAAGTTCATGGTTTTCGAATCTGTAAATTGCAAATTTATCGGTATCGCCAAAATGCCTTTTTTCAAAAACACCATCATTATTTAATGCTAATGCAAATGTAATTTTCATAGTTTTTTTTTACAAACCTTTCCAGGCTTCTCCTTCAAGTTTTAAAAATGTTGCTTTCTCCTCTTCATTCATTATTCTAACAATATACTCTAGTTTTAAATCCATTGCTTCAATTGGTTCCGAAATTGATGCAATTAGTCTGTCTGCAATTGGAATACCCGGAAATGGAAATACAAATGTTAGAATTACTGTATCTTCCGCCAATTCAATATCTTTAACTATTCCAAGTTTTGTTAAAGAATAACTTATTGCAGGGTGTTCAACTTTTGAAATCTCACTTAAAACTTTTTCTAATGTTTGCATAATTTTGTTGTTAAATTATAATTTGAATATTTCAAAGAAATCATCGTCAATTTTTGCGTTAACAATTCCTTGCTCAACCAAAATATCGAAATAAGCTTTCACTTTTTCAATCAATTCATCACCATCTACATATTCAAATTTTACCCGGTTAAGAAATAGCTCTATACTATCAACTGGCTGGCGCATTAAATCGAACGATAGTTCTGCAGATTCATGTTTGTTTTCGTTTACCCAGTTAATTGCATCTTTCAACTCTTCGAGAAAAACTTTAGTTAGCTCAGGGTGTTTTCTCGCGAATTCACCTTTTAAAACCAGACCTGCATTTGGGAAGCTTCCGAAGTTTTTATTTATATCGTTCCAAATTTCGTTGTACGAAATAATAGAAATCTCTTCGCCCATTTTTTCCATTGCCTTTATCGCGTAACTCGCTTCAGGCTCGCGCAAAATAACTGTGTCGGCTGTTCCTCTAACAAAATCAGCGAAAATTTCTTCTGGTCGTCCGAATGGTTGTCCGTAAACAAAGTTGAAGTCGTTAACGTCTAATCCTTTTGCTTTAATCAGGTATTTAGTAATTTTTGCAGGAGGAGCTTCCTCAAATAGGGGAGTATAAATTTGTTTCCCTTTAATATCTTCGAGTTTGGAGGCACTGTATCCACGTGTTAAAATGTAGAAATTGTCCCACACAAACATTGCCGGTATTTTTATATCGCTGTCTCTCAATTTTGCAGAAGTAATTAATGCTGAAAAACTAATATCTGCTTTTCCGTTTACAATCCAGCTTAAATGTTTCTCAGTCTCTTCCCAAACTTTTAGTTCTTTTATTTGAATTGATTTACGAATCTTTTCTGATTGCAGAAGTCTCATTATAACTGGATATGCTACTGGAGTAGCAGATTGAATAACAACAGAAGGTTTATCTCCAACTACTTCGCCGGGTTCAGTCTCCATTACTTTTTTGTGAAAATATATCCAAATTTCGCCATCTCCTTTTTCTTCTGTAATACTCTCGAACCCCATTTCGTTAAGCATATTAATCATTGGGTAGGGTTCGAAAGTTTGAATTAATATAAAACCATCGTCATCCTTAACTTGGTACGAGTGCTTAATTATTATATCAAACGGATCGGTTTGCATATTTCTAACATCCAATTGCTCAAAATCCTCTTTACGTTCAGTCCAGTCGGTTTCGGGTTTAATCTCTTCTGAATTGAATATTGAAATACGATACTCTCTGTTTTGCTCGATATTTATTTTTAATCCTAGTCCGGCAGCTGTTTTAATCAATGCATCGGGTTTTTCAACTGCAATAATTACAATGCTTTCCTGCGGCTGCAGATTCGAAACTTTTCCCATTATTTCGGTAATAACATCAACATTGTAAACGTATCTTTCGCTGTTCTCTTCCCAGGTAATCTCTTCGCCAGTAATCTCTTTTTCTTCTGTATCCTCTGAAATGCACTCGGGCATATTTTTCATCAATTCCTGTTCTGTACCCAACTCTTTATTAAGGGCGTGTAGTATTTCACAAACCGATAAACCCGCCAGCTTTGCAGCGTCTCTAAAAGAGGCATAACGTGCAATTGTATTATACATAGCTGGTATTTGCAGCTTCTTAAATTTTGGCGAAAGTTTAGTTAATATTGGTTTTAACTGTGGATATGTATCTAACGTAGTTTTAATAATATCACTCGCAACAACCGGATTGGCTTCTATTAAGATTTCAACTACCTCCTCTTCTTCCGTAATTGCGTCAACAGGACAAACATCAAGCGCTAAATTACACTCATCCTCTTCATCCTGATTATTCGGTTGTATTTTTACATATGCGATATTATTATCATTTAAATCGAAATTTTTCTCTGCAACCATCACACAAGCTTTGCAACCTATGCACTCTTCTGAATTTACTTTAAATACGTTCATCTGTTTACTAATTATTTTGAATTACTTTCTCCCATATCGAATAAAATTCCTTGCTAATTTTAGCTTCAGGAACATATTCAACAATTGTTTTTCCATGAACCATTGATTCTACCATTTTTGTGTCAAATGGTAATCTACCGACAAGTGGAATATTAGAATTTAACAAGTAATTTTCAACTTTGTTTGTGATTTCTTTATTTATGTCAAATTTATTTATGACAGCGTACATCGGAATATTAAAAGAATCCACTAATTTTTTTAATCGTTTTGCATCGTGTAAACCCGAAAGTGTTGGTTCTATTACTAATAGCACTGCATCTGTTCCTGTTACCGAAGCAATTGCAGAGCATCCAATTCCAGGAGGTCCGTCGTTAATAATATAAGTAGCGTTTGTATCTGTTGCAATTTCTCTTGCTTTTTTTCTTACCTCGGTAACTAGTTTTCCTGAGTTCTCTTCGCCCGGTCCCATTTTTGCATGAACCAGTGTTCCAAATCGTGTTTCGGAAACATACCAATGGTTGTTGTTATTATGAACAGATTCGATGGCATTCTCAGGGCAAACACGTTCGCACAACCGGCAACCTTCGCACTGAAATGGGTTCACTTCCAACTGCTCCACAGAGTTTGGATGAATTGCATCGAAATGACAATGCTCTACACACAACCCGCAGTTTGTACATATTTCTGGGTCGATAACAGCTACAGTTCCACTATCAAAATCGTATGTCTCTTTTATTTTAGGATTAAAAATAAGGTGCAAATCGGCGGCATCAACATCGTTATCGCAAAATACAGCATTTTGTGCCACCGATGCAATTGCTGCTGCAACACTCGTTTTGCCCGCTCCTCCTTTACCGCTTAAAATGGTAATCTCTTTCATTATAACGATGATTTTATAATTAGTTTCTCTGCAATTTCTCGGTATGTAGTTTCAAATTTAACAGGAATATTATTTAAAATATTGCCCGATGCATAATTGGCAGCGTATTCTATCGAGAATGGAATATTCCCCAGCAACTCTATGTTATTAACTTCGAGATAATTGTAAATATCGTTAGAACCAAGTCCGGATTTGTTAACAATAACTCCAAAAGGTTTTTGTAAATCTTTCAGTAGTTCAACTGTAATCTTCAAGTCGTGCAATCCAAATGGGGTAGGTTCGGTTACCAAAATAATATAGTCAGCATCCGAAACCGTTTCAACCACCGGACAACTTGTTCCGGGAGGCGCATCAAAAATAATGATAGAACTGTTTTCACCGGCAACCTCTTTTTTTACTTCCTTGATAAGCATGGTTTGCATTGCCGAGCCAATTTCAAGTCTTCCTTCAATTAGCCCTTTTCCATATTCAGTTTGAAAATGTGAAATTACTCCCAATGGCTGAGGATGCTCCGTAATTGCCCCAAACTCGCATGCTACAGAACACGCACCACACGAATGACATAAATCTGGATTTATCTCAGCAAATTCAAGATTCTTTATAATTGTAATGGCATTAAACTCGCACCACTCTACACATTTTTTGCAAAAAGTGCATACTTCAACGTCAATCTCCGGAATTAGCTGATGAACCTCTTTTTTGCTATTTAATATGGGATTATGAAAAAAGATAGCGTCGTTTGGTTCTTCAACATCACAATCTACCAACCTTACATTTTCATCAAAATACTTTCCTATAGTATTATACAGGTTAACCGAAACGGTTGTTTTTCCTGTACCTCCCTTCCCGCTCGCAACTGCAATTTTCATTTATTAATGTGTGCAAAGGTTGTCACCTGTGTTGAGTTTATTATTTAAATAATTCTCAACTATTTCTTTCGATGTTCCAGAAGCAACTCCCATATATACTTCAATATTGTTTTGCGCAAAAAGGTCTTGCGCTTTTTGTCCCATGCCGCCAGCAATAATTACTTTTACATTTTGCTCGGCTAAAAACCTCGGGTAAACTCCTGGCTGATGAATAGGAGGCGTAACCATTTCCTCGCTTATTACTTGATTGTCATTTGTTTCAACAATCGCAAATTTTTCGCAATGACCAAAATGTGCTGTTATTTGGCCGTTTAACATTGGAATAGCAATTTTCATATATCTTTTATTATTATTTATTTATTTATTCAGCAACTCTTCACGTACCATGGTATGTCCACATTCCGGGCATTTCATATTTGTACATTTTTCTCCGGTTTGATGAGCTATTTTTGCACCGCATTTTGCACAAACACAATCTCCGCCAATACCAAAAGCTCCTCCTTTATTTCTTCCTCTGCCGCCGCCTTGTCCTAAACCGCGTCCTTGTCCTATATTTATTCCTTTTCCTGAATTTTGCATCTTTTTAATTTGGATAATAATTAAAAATACAAAAAGATGGAACGTAATTAATTAATTAATATTCGCTCCATTTATCTACATTTAAACT
>DAOVTY010000193.1 GCA_030632865.1 Bacteroidota bacterium | reverse complement strand
CTTCAATAAGGGTTGGCGTATCCCAGTTATTGTTATTATCGTACTCATCATGCTTTCCAATTTCGTGCATTTTTTGGTCAGTAAACCATTTGCCCGAATGGCAATTAATACAACCCTCATTCTCAAAAATGACTTTCCCTTTTTGTGCTTTTTTACTGAGTTTGCCATTTACCAAATACGGACTGGGAATTGCACTTAACGACATCAAATATTTATCAACTGCTGTTGCATGTTGCTCTTCAATTTGGGTGAATTGAATGTGAATGAATCCGGCTCTTACTCCTGCCTCTGCATTTGGGCGAATTCCTGTAATCATTGCCGGAGCAGTTTCGTGAGCCAGTAACATACTTTTACAGTTTTTAGGATTACCCATTCCGTCGTTCAACAAATCCCAGTTTAAACCATCAGTTCTTGCCTCGTCAGGGTGACATCCGTTACACGACTGCCAGCCCTGAAAACAGTAAGTTGCATCGTTAAAATACATTTCACCCAAACGGACTTCGTCAACTTTCGTAAATTTATTTAATTGAATTGACGTGGAAATATAGTTTGTTGCAATGTCGAAAATATTTATGTTATCGGTAAA
Organism: Bacteroidota bacterium; assembly: GCA_030632865.1. Classification (GTDB taxonomy): domain Bacteria; phylum Bacteroidota; class Bacteroidia; order Bacteroidales; family Prolixibacteraceae; genus Draconibacterium. The sequence goes on along the minus strand of DAOVTY010000193.1, from coordinate 5,649 downwards.
ATAATTGGCTACAAATAGTTGATTGCCCGAAGCTTTTAAAACCCGCGGACCATTTCCATCTACTTTTATTCGTGTTCTTATTCCCGATAAAAATCGCAGGTTGTAAGAAAGCGCGTCTTTGTCTCTCGTTTTATTTAACTTTTCAATAAATTCGGAATAGTTTATTTTGCTAAAATCGTGCGTTCCCGAATGTGCTACAAAAATATTCTCTGGTGTGCAACTAATTCCCCACGAACCTGCTGCTCCGTATTCAGGTTCATCTAATAAAACAGTAGCTACAAATTCCAAACTGCCTGTATTAATCACACTCAATGCACTAGTATTCATCCAGCCCTGTTCCAACTGCGTGGTAGGCATCTGAAATCGTCCTAGATTATGAGAGATAAACAGATATTTCCCATCGGCAGAAAGCGACATTCCGCGTAAAGCATTACTTCCATTTGCCAGCGGAATATTTTTAATTACTTGCTCAGTTTCCAAATCGATAATACTAACTTTAGAGGTAACCGTGTCTGAATTGGCAGACTCGGAAGTAAGGAAATTGGCAGCAAAAAGATAATTCCCATCCAACGAAATTTCAATTTGCATGGGCTGTCGTAATACTGGTATTCTTTTTGTCTCTGTTTGTAACTCCAAATCAATCACAGAAATATCGTTTGAAAACTGGTTGGCAACAAATACTGTTTTATAGTCTGATGTTGTTGCAATGTCGCAAGCTCCATTACCCACTTTTATTCTCGATTTAATTACAAAACTGTTTTTATCAATCACCAGTAATTCACCAGCAGAATAAGACTGTGTTATCAATAAATTATCGCCTACAATTTTTACGGCTTTAGGAGTCAGTTCGGTTTGTAGTGTATTTTGCAGACTGAAATCAGAAAGATTATACGACTGGATTTCATTAGCAGTTTTTCCAGCAATAAAAAGCAGTTTATTTTTGGTGTCAATATCAAAGTCGGTGGGCGAAAAGTAATTGTTCTCTTGAGCTCCTAGATTCAAAAATGAATAAGAAAGAAATATAAAAGTGGTAATTATTCTGAGCATTTTTCAGTAGGTTTTTGTATTGTCACCATTATTTTTTTATCGCTGATCTGAAATGTTTTTTGTATTACTCCTTCTCCCTGTTTAAAGTCTGGGAAATGGCTTTCTTATCATAAACTAATTTTCCCTCCGAAACAGCTTTGTTATTCTCTTTTTCTACTTCTAAACGATCCATATATTTCTTTAGCTGAATCTGTTGTTCTTCGCAAGGCTCAAAATCTTCCATGTCTGCACGTGGATTTTGTGCCAATCTTTGCTCTCCTTTTATTATTATTTCCAAGGCCTCCAGATAACCAGCGCCATCCATTTGTATGTTTTTCAAACAAGGACTTAACTCTGGTCGCTCGAACGAAATTTGAGGGCCAAGTTTTCGATTGTGATCGGCAAGCGGGTTAAAATTCACACCCGTTAATTCACCCAATTTTTTTAACTCTTCATATGTCAGCGGACTTCTCCCTGCAGGATTATTAGGGTACGCCGATTCGTATTCAGGATAATAAATCCCATTCAAATCAATCCACGTATAAATTCCTTCCATTTCTTCTTTCGACAATGAAATATTATGATGCCCGTTTTCAATAACCTTCACCAAATTACTGGCATGTGCACCCCAAGAATATGCTTGTTGAATTTCTGCCGGACCACCGCCTACACTTGCTATTTGCTTTTTTATTTGAATATCAATATACGAAGCATTAAAATAGGGATTCCGGTCGCCAACAAGTAGTATTTTTTCTCCTGCTTCTTTGTCAAAATCATGGCACTCAATACAATGTTTGTCGAACACGGGTTGTAAATCGCGGGTATAACTAAATATTGGAGATTCAGTTTCGGTCAGTTTATTCGGTTTCTTACTCATGGCAATTGGCATTTTTGTTGAAACAGGCGGAACTGAAAGCCGGTCTTCGTGGCAACCAATACACCCATTTGTTTCGCCGGGGTGAACAATTACTCCGCTGCGCATGGATTGCACCATTTTTTTCTTTTCATCTAACAATTGAAAATAGAGATATTTCCCTGATGGTGCCTCAAAATATACCGAACCATCTTCTTCAACCGGAACTGTTCCAAGCACTCGTTTATTTTCGAAACTGTGCCAATTTACTCCCGGAGCCTGTTGTCCTTGCCCGTTCCACGAAGCTTGTGTATAGGTGCGTTTTTCGGGAGACTCAACTACCCTTAAGTATTTTACTGAACCTGGAAGCACATTTTCCATGTGCGTTCCCACATATACATTTTGCACGTAAAAATACCCTGGCGATTCGTCAAATTTTCGTGCTGTTGGAATTTCGCGCGGACGAAATCTTGGTGCCAGTGGCATTGGGTCGAAGCAACTCAGTTTTTTATCTTTGTAAAGCAAAGTTTCATTGCCTTCCATGTCTAAAAGATAAATTCCCATTTTCTCTCCTTCTTTCAAATTGATTGATTTTGAAACCAGAAAATGCTTTTCAGAAAGTGGAAACGGGTCTTCATATCGAACTTTCAATTGTTTAAATGTATCCCAATTGCCAACTCCAATTAAATCAATTGCGTGGTCGGGTCATATTTTCACAACAGCTTCTTTCCCGTCAACTCCTTTCGAGCGGTCTAACAATGCAAGTGCTCCCCACGGACGGTCGTGGCACGACCCAAAAATTGAAAGTACAAGATTACTTTCAGGAACAGGACGCGGATCGATCACTCCACCCGGAGAATTGGAATTGTTGCCATAATAAATGGCATGTTTTGTTCCATCCGGATTTACGGTCCATAATCCTTGAGCATCGCCAAAATTTCGGTCGATATATTCCCAGCGGTCGTAAATAATCCTGCCGTCGTTCATTAATGCTGAATGGCCTTCGAACAGTGTGCTTTTCCCCAGTTGAACAATGTTTGAACCATCAGGATTCATTCGATATAAATTAGCCATAATATGACGGTTGCACATGCAATATTTTGGTTCGCGGGTTGAACTGAAAATAATTTGATTATTTGGTAGATACAGTGGGTCGATGTCGGAAACACCTTCAGCAAAAGTAAGCTGGGTAAGGTTGTTTCCATCCGCATTAATTTCGTAAATATGGTAATCGTCGTCAATGTTTTTTCTATATGAAAAAAGAATCTTTTTTCCATTAAACGAAATTTCCGGATCACGAATAACTCCGGTCTTTGTTTCAAAAAGAGTTTCTGCTTTTCCTGTTTTTATATTTAGGATTTTAAGTGACGCACCAGCATCAAAATTGTTTGTATTAATTTCCCCTGTTTGAAAAATTGTTGCAGTGTTGTGGTGGTCTGCCCGGTATTGATGACGTGTGACAAAAACTAATTTATCAGGAATCTCTGTTTTTGATAAAGAGGCGTTTTCTCCTTTTTTGCTATTGTTAGCAGATAATTGCAATGCGTTAAAAAACAGCATTATTGCAATATAAAATATTGTTTTATTCATTTCATTATAATTTTAGTTTTTAAAGGTATTCGATGGAACTCGCTTATAATGATATTCCTGTATGTCAATATTTGCCATTCTGGTTTCATAATTTTTCAGATTCTTTTTAGAGATACTAAATTTAGTAGCTTTCAAATTTAATTAAACTGCACGAATTAATTAACTTGACACATTATTATTCGCACGATAAAAAACTTCCTAAAGCAAAATTTATTATTGCCAAACTCAATCACAATACAGAAATCTTCAAAATAAAAACCAAATAAATACAATCTAGAAACTTTATATAGATAATTTAATCTGTGCTAATTTTCGGTAACCCAGCATTTTGTGTTCCATGTATTGTTTTTCTTTAGTTTTTTTTTAAAAAATGGTTCACCCTTTTTGGTTTTCTTCTACACTTAATTGCTGAAAGAGAAAAACACGTAATAAAAGTGAAATGTTAGAAGAAGGAAATAACAACAAGATTGTAAAGATTCAGAGATATGATGCTGATAAAGCTTGGGGTAAAGTTATTGTAGCATCAGAAAAAAAGCGTAGAAATAGAAATATATTCATAGGTAGCTCCGTAGCAGCTTCATTTATTGTGGCATTGCTGGCAGGTACCATTTATTTTACATCTCCACAACTGCAAAACGAAATGGTTGTTGAAGAGATCACTATCAACCATAATAAAGCAACACTTTATTTAGCCGAAGGGAATACAGTTGAGTTAGATAATTCGGGTATTAACAGTCTGGAAAAAATCGACCAAACGATTGTATTGGATCAGGTAAAAAAGGGGAAATCAATTTTTAAAACCAATAAACTTGAAATTCCCAGAAAAGGAGAGTACTATTTTGAGCTACCAGATGGAACAAAAGTTTGGTTGAATTCGGAAACAAGTTTAGAATTTCCATCTGAATTTTTGGCTGAAACTAGGGAAGTTAACTTAAGCGGACAGGCCTATTTTGATGTTCATCATAATCCTGATAAACCATTTATTATACATACCAATTTAGGTGATATTGAAGTTAAAGGAACTTCGTTTGACCTGAAGGTTTATGAGAATGAGCAAACACTTGAAACAACTTTGGTTGAAGGGATAGTGAGTATTGGTATTCAGAATAAAGAAACTATAAATATTTTGCCCGGTCAGAGAACAGTTTTTGATTTTAAAACAAAGGAAATAACAACTCGGGAGGTAGATGTGAATTTATACACCTCGTGGATTAAAGGGTTGTTTGTATTTAAAGATATTTCGTTAATCAGTATTTCAAAAGAATTGGAGAGATGGTATGATATTGATTTTGAATTTGCCAATAATTCCCTTGAAAACATTAGGTATTCAGGAGAATTCGATAAAAATCAATCGGTAGATGATATATTGGAATTATTGAGTAAAACAGGAAAAGTAATATTCGTTGAAGACGGCAATTTAATAAAAGTAAAAAGTAACAATTAAGGGTATCCAAATATTCAGGAATGTTTTTTCTGAATAGGAAGGTTTGAATAGACAACAAATAAATTTATATGAAAAGAAAAAACAAGAAAGGATTTTGGAGATATATAATGCTTGCATTGATGGCATTTATGTGTTTTATCCCTATTGTACAAGGGGGCAATTTAGATAGTGATTCTATTAAAATGCAAGCGTTAGAAGTAATTGAATATTTAAAGAAAGAGACAGGGAAAAATTTCTTTTTCAGCAATACTGCAATTGATACAAAAAAAGAAGTTTCCATAGTTTTAAAAGGGGCAACACCTGAAGACATTTTAAAATCATTGTCGGAGCAAATTGCATTTGATTATGAAATTCGTGAAAAAATAATTGTATTAACTCCTGCAAAAAAGAAAATTCCGGTAGTTAATGAAAAAAAGGAAGTTAAACCACAACAGGAAAAAAAGACCATAACCGGCTCAGTGGTTGATGAAGATGGAGAGGGTATTATGTCGGCAACTGTTACATATCGTTTTAACAGTGTGCTGCAAGGTACAATTACTCAATTAGATGGTAGTTTTGAATTGGAGTTGCCTGTATCGGTCAACAAACTAACTATAAAATTTATAGGTTATGAATCATTAGAAATTATTCTTGATGAAAGGTCTGATTATCATGTTGAATTAAAACCATCTCAGGAAAATTTAGATGAAGTTGTTGTAACTGGGTTCCAAAATGTAGATCATAGAGAATTTACAGG
>DAOVTY010000259.1 GCA_030632865.1 Bacteroidota bacterium | reverse complement strand
GTATGAACCCTGCCAGGGAATTAATTCGTAATTCATAATTCATAATTCACAATTCATAATTTCTTTTCCTCTGTGAAACTCTGTGCCTCCTCCTCTGTGTCCCTCTGTGGTAAATCTTTTTTCTCTCCATGCCTTTCGTGCCTTCGTGGTTCATCCTTTTCTCTTCCAATTCACAAATTCCGGCTTCGTTTCGCCGTTAAATAGCTTTTTCCATAAAAAACAGATCTATCGTCCGGCGATTACCATTGTTTTGTCATTCTTCCCCCGGGATAAATCCCGCGGCTACCAATATATTGCTCCTCTGGAGCATGATCTTCATTACGTGTATGAACCCTGCCAGGGAATTAATTCGTAATTCATAATTCATAATTCACAATTCATAATTTAGAAAAGTTTTGTATCCCTTCAATTTTGTTTTCAATGCAAACGTTTGTACGATTACAGCACCAAAATAATCTATTAACCAAATTAATTTTAAATTATGGAAAATATTGGATCATACTTTGACCAGGGAATGGCTTTAGCAATTGAGTACACTCCCAAATTGTTATTGGCTATTATTACCCTGCTAATCGGCTTGAAAATCATTAAGTTGATGATAAAGCTAATGAAAAAAGGGTTTGAGAAAAAAGAAGTGGACACCTCATTATCGAAATTTCTCGGTAATTTGGTTTCATGGATATTTAAAATCTTGCTTTTCATCAGTGTTGCTGCAATGATTGGCATACATACTACCTCTTTTGTTGCGCTATTAGGTGCTGCCGGTTTAGCTGTCGGTCTGGCAATGCAAGGTACTCTGGCTAACTTTGCCGGAGGTGTTCTTATAATGATTTTTAAGCCATATAAAGTGGGAGATTTGATTAAAACGCAAGGGCATTTAGGCATAGTTATAGATATTCAAATATTTACAACTCATCTTGCAAGTTTTGAAAACCAAAAGATAATTTTGGCAAATGGCGTGGTTTCTAACGGCGATATTGTTAATTACTCTGCACTTGGCAAAATTCGTGTCGATTTAACAATGGGAATATCTTATGATTCGGACATTAAAAAAGCACGGGCGGTATTGGTCGAAAAAATGCAAGCCCACCCAAAAGTACTCAAAGACCCCGCTCCTTTCGTTGGTGTAGCCGAACTGGCAGACAGTGCTATTAGTTTGGCAGTACGCCCATGGTGCGATCCTAACGATTACTGGGATGTATTTTTTGATATACTGGAATCTGGTAAAGAAGCTCTGGATGCAAGCCAAATTACTATTCCTTTCCCACAAATGGATGTTCATTTAAAAGAAAAAAACACATAGGAGTAACGCTGAATTTATTTCGTTTTTTTCAAGCGAAACAGGAATACGACAGGAAGCAATAGATTTTTCTATTGCTTCCTTTTTAATAATGTATTGGTTGCACTCACGATGTAAATAATGTAATTGTTGTGCCTAACTACAATAGATGAAAACAAAAGTTGAAACTTAAAGACTTTTGAGTTATACAGAAGTGAAAATCATTTGAGTGTGTAACATATCTGGGGAAATTATAAGCACCAAAGGTGCGCAAATCAATAGACTTGGGTGTAGCCCAAGTTCTGAATTAACAAACTAACGGAAAGCACCAAAGGTGCGCAATATTATTGATTTCGCACCTTTGGTGCTAAACATGAATTATATATTTCCCCCGATATGTTACACACTCTAATCATTTGGCGAAAGCCAATTCATAATTCATAATTCACAATTCATCATTAATATATAATGCTTTTTATCGCAAAAAAAAACCGCAACATATAGTTGCAGTTTTTAAAAACAAAATGTTGTAAATAAACTAATTACTTACAGCACCTAATTCTTTCTCGATTTTTTTAACATTTGTTTCATCGTTCAATGCTTGATAAATTGCTAACATTGCCTGCAACGCACTTTTGTCTGTTGGCGCCATTGTATAAGCCTTTGTTGTAATTTCTAAAGCTTCTTTAAAAATATCATTGGCTTTTTCAATTTCAACCTTATACTTGTCGGGCTCCGTTTGCGAAAGCGGTGCCAATTCTTCTTGTAATTCAAGTGCTTCGCTATACTTTTCAGCACCCAAGTTCACATAACAGATAGGAGCGAGTCTCAAAAGATCTTTGTTAGTAGCATATTGCTTCAAACCTTTCTCAACATATATTTTCATTTCTTCAAAATTCTCCTGATTCTTCAAAATATCTACAATATACTTATAACTTTTTTCGGACTTAAAACCATTTTCTAAATTAGTCTTGTAACTTTCTAATGCTAAATCGTACTTCTTAACTTTATAAGCACCCACGCCAATATAAGAAATAATAATCTGGTTATCAGGAGCAGCTTCATTAGCCTCTTGGAATTTCAAAAGAGCTTCCTCATATTTTTTTGCTTTCCAAAGTGTGCCACCTTCGGTCATCAGAGGTTTGACTTCGCTGGGGATCTGTGCAAAAATAGCAGTAACAAAAAACATAAAAACAACGACAAATGCAAATCTTTTCATAATCATTCGTTAAATTAAACTTAAAAATTAATACTAATTATATAGGTTTTCTTGTTGGTGCAAAACTACAAATACGTTTTCGTTTTTCAAAAAAATAAGATAAAACAAACAGTATTAATACGATAGCAACAAAAGTTATGCCATTAGGCACAAGTCTGTTTTATCTGAATTTCGAGATTTAAGATTTTATATTTGTACATAAAGGTTTCGTTGCGATTTAATTTATTTCGGAAATCAAAACTTTATATCTTAAATTTTTATTATTTTTCCCATTTTTGATACTCCAAGTTCCACTTTTTAGTCTTATTTGTTCTCTTTTAATTTTAGGATTCGAAGTCGAATTAACATAGAAATCTTTTGATTGTAGTACTTTTCCATTTGCGTCAAACCACTGTAATTCAAGTTTTAACAGATTTATATCTACATTTCCGGTGTTTTTAACTTCAAAGATAATGTTACAATAGGCATCATTTCCAAAGCTGGTGGTATATTTACTAAAACGTTCGGATACTTCGATATTGTAATTCGGGGGGCGCGAAGATAGCCACTCAAAATCAAGTTTCTTTGAAGTTTCGTATTTTGGTGGGGCGGCTTGCTTTTCAATGTAATGAACTGTTATTAAGGCTCTTTTAATGTTGGGGACATGATTAACCTTTTCATATACTAAAAAATCGACAGGTATTATATCGTTATTCCTTGCAACTGGCGAATGCTCGTCTATTATTTTTTTTAATTTGCTGATTACTAATTTATTATTTTCATCAAACAAATCATATTTAATTTTCAAAGCAGAAATTTCATGACTTTTAGAAATGAAATCGCCTCTGAAATTATAAGAGAAAGAGGCATCATATTTATTGAAAACAGAAGTTTGTGTGTTAAATTCAATACCGGAAGATTTGTTATTTTTAACAAACTCTACCTCAACTTCAGGGCTTTCGTCATCAGCAATAACCGGTTCTGTCGTGTTTTCTTCTTTTCTGGAGGTTTGTGAATCTTCTTCTTTTTCGGAGGCTTCTGATTTCTCACTTTCCTCTGTTGAAATAACACTAATATCGCTTTCAGAAGCAGGTCGCCTAAAAAGGCTGATAAAAGCTAAGATTACTATAACAACAAGGATCACAGCAATTGCGATGGAAGTTTTGTTAACACTTTTGTGGACAGAACGTTTTAAGTTACTCAACAACTGTAACGCATCGCGGTGAGTTGGATCTATATTGACGCATGTACGGGCATACTTTTGTCCCTCTTTTTTGTATTTTGCATCTTTTTTCTCATGCCAAAGTTTTACGCTGCAATTAGCCGCAAGGTAAAGCGCATCGGGGTTGTGCGGTTTTATTGTAAGTGCTTGTTCCAATTCTTTCAGTGCATCGTCCCAGTTTGAAAATTGCATAAATCCTTTGGCTCGTATGATATGATTATCATAAACTTTAAGCAAATCGCGCCACTCCCCCGGCGATAAACCTAACTCTTCGGCAATGCTCTCTAAATCACCGTCCGTAATTTTTTTCTCGAACTTTGAATGCTGAATTTCTATTATTTTCCTTACAAATTTTTCAATATTTTTATCATGATCAGGCATATATTTTTTGTTTTTAACAGTTATTATTCGTAGGATAAAAATGAAATATAGTTAACAACTTCATTAGAAGGATATCGCTCTCCTGAATGTCCTCTTTTGAGAAGCTCAATTTTGGGCGACTTTGATTTTAACTTTGCATATTCAATTAGCGACATTATCGGACCGTAACCGCAAGCCGAAACATTGTGTTCTTTAACCGACT
>DAOVTY010000296.1 GCA_030632865.1 Bacteroidota bacterium | reverse complement strand
ACGTTATTCATCAGGGTTTGCCAGCCTTTTTAATTCCTACGGAATGATGACCGAAAATCATATTTATAAACCTTACGCCGACCGTGTAAAATCTTGTTACCAATTTATTGATGTGCTTGCGAATTTCACATCAGAAAATGCCGAAGAGATAATTGAAAGTCGCAAAACGGGAAACAAAGAATCTATTTCTGCAAAAACTCATTCCATAAATTTTGAATTAGACACCACTATTTTTAGAGAAATAGAATTTAAAGGATACGAAATAGATGAGAATCAAATTAGCCCCGTTACAGGATTAAAACGTTTTGGATACGACCGAACTAAACCTTATACAAACAACATTAAATATTTTGATGTGTATAGTTCTACAGAAGAAATTAATGTGCCAGAATATTATATTTTACCGCAAACATGGAAATCTGTGGTTAACAGATTGCTGCTAAATGGAATTGTATTTCAACCACTTCAAAATGATACTATTATTGAAGTTGAAATTTATTATATAGATGAGTATTCAAATGGGAATCAACCATTCAACGGACACTATTTTCATGATAAAGTTTCTACCCGAAGTGAGATTCAGAAAATAAAATATTATGCAGGCGATTTAATTATTCCGGTAAGACAAAAGGGAATAAAATACTTGATTGAAATGTTGGAGCCAAAAGCAAGAGATTCATTTTTCCGATGGAATTTTTTCGATAATATATTAGATAGCCGTGAATATTTTTCGAGTTATGGTTTCGAAGAAAATGCTTTAAAATATATGAACGAACATCCTGAATTCAAAAAAGAATTTCAAGAAAAACAAAAATCAGATGAGGATTTTGCAAATAGTCATCGAGCGCAACTTTCTTATATTTACTACAATAGCGAGTGGTCAGAAAAAACTTACAAAAGATATCCAGTGGGTAAAATATTTTAATCTCGGATAACTTTCGCAAATTATATTGGTTAGATTTGTTTGTAATTTATATTAAAATCATGAATACTAAACTTTTGTTTTCAACCCTGATTATTGTTCTTTTCCTTACTATTTCGTGCGAGAAACAAACGGTACAAATAATTTCTCAAATTGATGAAGAAATTTTAGCTCTTGTTAACGATGAAGTTTTAGCTGATATTAATTTTGCTGAACTTTTAGACGAAAGCGACGATGGGATTTTCTGGGGAGATGTAGGATTTCTCTCATTAAAATCAGCAGAAATAGAGAAAACTTGTCCTGCCCGGAAAGTTAACAGAATTGACAATAAAGTTATAATCACTTTAAGTTTTTCGGGTAATGATTGTGGTAAAAGTGGTGTTATTATTATTCAGTATCTAAAACCAAACGATAAAAATCAGAATAAAAAATTGATTACTTACATTGATTTCAAAAATAAAAATGGTGTAACTTTTAACGGAATAAAAACCATTGTTCGTGGTAATGACAATTATAATATAAAAGCAGATTTAACTATTACCAAACAAAATGAAGAAGGTGATGATGTTAAGTTTGTTCGTAATTATCATCGCCAAATAAAATGGAAATGCGGACTTGATACAAAATTAAATCTTGATGATAATATTAAAACAGTTACCGGTAAGTCTGAAGTTGTTAAATATATTAATGAAGAAGAGATAAAATCATACTCACGAAAAATTTTACAACCACTTTTAATTGTAAATGCGTGTGGATTAAAAATACAGGCGGGTTCGGTTAAAATTGAAAAAGGAGACGGAACAGAGTTGATAATCAATTATGGGGAGATGCCGAAAAATATTAGTTGCGAAACGGAATTTGACTGTAACTCTGAAATTGAAGTTGCAAAAGACGGGGAAATATTTACAGTAACTTTTGACGAGAATGGTAACAATTAATAATTTCGATATTCATAAAAAAGGAGACTAAATTAGCCTCCTTTTTTTATGTTAGTAAACTACCTAAATTCGAGAATTTATCGTTATAATCATCCACCGAAAGTTGAATAACCTTATAGGCTTCTTTCACACCGTAAGTATCAGTAATTTCGGTATTCTTATCTTTACCCGGCATATCTTTATACGTTAAAAAATAGTGTTCTAACCGTTGTATTACAATCTCCGGCACTTCCGAAATATCTTTAAAATGCCCGTACATTGTATCGTTTCTAAGAACTGCAATAATTTTATCATCAGCCTCATTTCCATCTATCATACGAAATCCACCAATTGGGCGAGCATTTACCAGCAAATCTCCATGAGCAATCGATTTTTCGGTTAAAACACAAATGTCTATTGGATCGCCATCACCCATTATATTTTTACGACCAGTTTTTTCGTTGCAAAACTCACCAACTCTTTTTCCGCAATAAGTTTGCGGAATAAATCCATAAAGAGCAGGAACTACATTCGAAAATTTTTGTGGGCGATCGATACGCAAATATCCGCTATCTTTGTCAATTTCATACTTCACTGTATCAGTAGAAACAACTTCGATAAAAGCTGTTAACTCTTCTGGAGATTTATCTCCAATATGAACTCCGTGCCATGGATGCGATTTATAACGAAGTCCCATTAATCGCCCAATTGGATCTGATATTCTATCGGCCATATTAGTTTTATTTTAGTTTTTGTATTGAAACCAATGAGTTTGTATTTAGTTCAAAATAAGTAAAAATGTAACTATACAATTTTTGATTCAACACGATTACCTACAACATCTACAGCAGCTACCAAAATACTTCCATTAATATTTTCAAGGTTAAACGAAAAAGGCTTACTTTTTAATAGCTGAGGTTTATGAGTTACTTTACCTGCAAGTTCTCCATCTACCAAAATCTCGTAATGAGAAATAGGCTCGTTTCCGGCAAGCGCACTTTGCCAGGTAGCTACATTTTCATTTATCTGTAATTCGCGAGGAGCTACTAATCCCATATTTTCAACAGTCTGAAAATAGTTACTGTTAGGTTTTATTTTTGTTGCTTGATTTTCAATTTTAGTTCGTTCATCGCTACTCATTCCATCGGGCTCTATTTGCGAGGCATAAAAATTTTGCACCAATTGACATTTAATTGGATCATCATCAATTTGCCCAATACCAATTATTAAAGTATGAACGCCAGGCGTGGTTAATGTATATTCTATTAATGGGCGACTTGGTAATTCTGGTGTTCCAATTTTTCTGAAAACATCGGCCGGTGTTTGCGACCAGCGT
>DAOVTY010000011.1 GCA_030632865.1 Bacteroidota bacterium | reverse complement strand
TGAATCATGCTATTATGATTCGATCTTTTTTAAGCAAAAACAATAAACTATTTTATCAGGCGGGTGCAGGAATTGTTGCCGACTCGCAAGAAGAGAGTGAATTACAAGAAGTAAATAATAAATTAGCAGCTCTAAAAAAAGCCATTGAAATGGCAAAAGAGATTAATTGAAGAAAGTACAGAGTAGTTAGTTCAAAGTAGTAAGTTAAAAAAACAATATGAAACGAGCATGACAAAAAGTTCTCACACAGGAGGATGATTATTCAGCGAGTTACATATGATGCAAAAAAATAAACAATTATAATCATATGAAAATATTAGTAATAGATAATTACGATTCGTTTACATACAATCTGGTACATGCAATAAAAAAAATATCAGGCTTGCCGGTGGATGTTTTTCGTAACGATGAAATCTCTCTTGAAGAGATAGAAAAATACGATAAAATTGTACTTTCTCCAGGCCCGGGAATCCCAGAAGAAGCAGGTCTTTTATTAGATATCATAAAAGAGTTTGCACCTAGAAAAAGTATACTAGGAGTTTGTCTCGGACATCAAGCAATTGGAGAAGCATTTGGAGGTAAATTACATAATATGAATCGCGTGCTTCACGGAATTGCAACCCCAATAAAACTCACTAAAAATAAATCTGTTTTATTCGATAAGCTACCCGAAAGTTTCGAAGTTGGACGCTACCATTCGTGGATTGTAGAAAATGAAAATTTACCCAATGAATTAGAAGTAACAAGTTACGATAAAGATGGAATGATTATGTCTATGAAACATAAAAAATACGACGTACAAAGTGTCCAGTTCCATCCAGAATCGGTTCTAACTCCTTTGGGTGAAAAAATGATTAAAAATTGGCTGGTAAAAGGAAGTTGACAGTGGCAGTTGGCAGTGAAAAATGATTATTACATTCAATAAAAAATGAAAGAAACATTACAATATATTTTCGAAGGAAACACTCTAACTAGCCAAGAGGCAAAACAGACTCTGCTAAAAATTGGTAAAGGAATTTATAGCGAAGCCGAATTTGCGTCTTTTCTAACTGCATTTAAAATGCGTAAAATAACGTCAGAAGAACTTGCCGGATTTCGCGATGCAATGATTGAATTAAGCATCAAAACAGATCTTTCTGAGTATAATGCAATTGATGTAGTTGGTACAGGTGGCGATGGGAAAAACACTTTCAATATCTCAACCCTTGCAGCAATAATAATTGCAGGTGCCGGTGTAAATATTACAAAACACGGGAACTATGCAGCAAGCTCAAACAGTGGATCATCAAATGTTTTAGAGTATTTAGGATATAAATTTAGCAACGATATTAAAAAGTTAAAATCCGATTTAGATAGTGGTAATTTTTGTTTTTTGCATGCTCCTCTTTTTCATCCGGCAATGAAATTTATTGCACCGGTTAGGCAGGCTTTAAAGTTCCCCACTTTCTTTAATATACTTGGTCCGATGACAAATCCATCATCTCCAAAATTTCAATTATTAGGAGTAAGTAACAACGAAGTTTTTAATCAATACAAAAATGTGTATGATAAACTTGATGTTAATTTTGCAATTATAAATAGTGTAGATGGCTACGATGAGGTTTCGTTAACTGCCGACACTAAATTTGCAAATAGTAATAAAGAGATAAATCTTTCGCCTGCAGATTTTGGATTCGATAAAATTAAATCCGAAAAACTATTTGGAGGTAATTCTGTAAAAGATGCCGCTAAAATTTTTATTGAAATTCTAGAAGGAAAAGGAACTCCAGAACAAAACAACGTTGTTTTGGCAAATGCAGCTCTAGGATTAAATATTTTTTATGCTGAAAAAAGTTTGTTGGAATGTGTTGAAATTGCAAAAGAATCATTGGAAAGTAGAAATGCTTTGGAGAAGTTAAAAAAAGTAACATCTTAATAATAATGAGTTTTGTAAAAAACAGAGCGCAGATAACACATAAAAAATCCGTGTAAATCATCTCTATCTGCGTCATCAAAGTTCAACTGGCTAAAATATTTAAGAAAACAAAATGAACATACTCGATAAAATAATAGCAACAAAAAGAATAGAAGTTGCAGCTCAAAAAAAAGTAGTTGATATTTTACAATTGGAAAAATATCCGCATTTTAATCGAAAGTGCAACTCTTTAAAATCTAATCTGCTAAAAGAAAACTCTTCGGGTATAATTGCTGAATTTAAACAAAAGTCGCCTTCTAAAGGAGATATTAATTTGAATGTAAAAATTGAAGAAGTTACCAAAAATTATGTTGATGCAGGAGTTTCTGGATTGTCGGTTTTAACAGATTCTGAATATTTTGGGGGTTCATTATCAAACCTCACAAAAGCTCGTGAAACAAACCCAAATATTCCTATTCTTCGTAAAGATTTTATGATTGATGAATACCAAATTGTTGAAGCAAAAGCTTTTGGTGCCGACCTAATTTTACTAATTGCTGCCTGCCTCGAAAAAGAACAAGCTAAAGTTTTAGCAAGGAAAGCAAAACAACTTGGCATGGATGTTTTAATGGAAATTCATAATAAAAAAGAATTAGAGATTGTAAATAACTTTGTTGACATAATTGGTGTAAACAATAGAAATTTAAAAACATTTGAAGTTGATATTGAAACTTCTATAAATTTATCGGAACTGATTTCGAACCAATTTATTAAAATATCGGAGAGTGGATTGAGCGATGCCGAAACTATTCGTTATTTAAGAAAAAATGGGTTTAAAGGATTCCTTATTGGCGAAACATTTATGAAAACTGATAATCCGGGGGAAGCTTGCAAACAATTAATTTTGAAATTATAATTGTTATTTAGACCGATACACAATGAGAAATATGTTGCTTTAATGTTTGATATTTCTCGGTCATTATTCCATCGAAATAACAAATAAATTTGAAAAAATGAATAGAAAATTAAGAATTAAAGTTTGCGGAATGAAATTCGCTGATAATCGGAAACAAGTAGAAAAACTTGGAATAGATTTTCTGGGATACATTTTTCACGAACCATCAAAAAGATTTATTGGTGATAATCCTGAGTTAGAATTGTTTAACTCTAAAGCAAAAAAAGTTGGGGTTTTTGTAAACGAAAATGTATTCGAGATTTTAGCTTTAGCAAAAAATTTAGGATTTGAATATGTTCAACTTCATGGCAATGAGAATTTAAAAACCTGCCAGATTCTTAAAGGTCAGGGGCTAAAAATTATAAAAGCTTTTAGTGTAAACGAAAAGTTCAAATTCTCCAACACAAAACAATTTGCGAAAGTTGCAGATTATTTTCTGTTCGACACCAAAACCGAAATTCCGGGTGGTTCAGGGAAAAAATTCAATTGGCAAATTCTTGAAAAATATAATGGTCACACTCCTTTCTTTTTAAGTGGAGGGATTAGTTTAGAAGATGCAATAAGTATCAAAGAAATAAATCATCAAAAATTTACAGGAGTTGATTTAAATAGTGGTTTTGAGGATGAACCGGGATTGAAAAATATTGAGAAATTAAAACTGTTTATTAGTGAATTGAAAAAAACATAATGAAATTTTAAGTGATCTTTGCGGTAAGAATAAAGCTTACCACGTATAACACAAAAAAGACAAAGAGAACCCAAAAAGTAACAGATAAAATATGAAATATCAAGTTGACGAAAATGGATATTACGGAGAATTTGGCGGTGCTTGGATTCCGGAAATGATGTACACAAACATAGATGAATTAAAGCGACGCTATTTGGAAATTATGGAGTCTGCAGAATTTAAAAATGAGTTCGACTTACTTTTAAAAGATTATGTTGGGCGACCATCTCCACTATATTTTGCAAAGCGCTTATCAGAACATTACAATACAAATATATTTTTGAAACGCGAAGACTTAAATCACACTGGCTCGCATAAATTGAACAATACAATCGGGCAAATTTTATTAGCTCAAAAACTTGGCAAAACTCGAATTATTGCCGAAACGGGAGCCGGCCAGCATGGAGTTGCAACAGCAACTGTTTGTGCACTTAAAGGAATTAAATGTGTGGTTTACATGGGTGCACTCGATGTGTCTAGGCAAGCACCAAACGTAAAAAAAATGAAAATGCTGGGAGCTAAAGTTATTCCTGTTCATAGCGGAAATAAAACTCTTAAAGATGCTACCAACGAAGCAATGCGCGATTGGATTAACAATCCGGTTGACACACATTATATTATTGGCTCGGTGGTTGGGCCACATCCTTATCCCGATATGGTTGCACGTTTTCAATCGGTAATAAGTGCCGAAATGAAAAGTCAGCTTTTAGCACAAACCGGCTTTGAATTGCCCACAAGAATTATTGCGTGCGTAGGTGGCGGAAGCAATGCTGCAGGTGCATTTTATCACTTCTTAAATGATGAGCAAGTTGAACTAATTGGCGTTGAAGCTGCAGGAAAAGGAGTTGATACCAATGAAACTGCGGCAACTTTAACGGTTGGCACTATAGGAGTTTTGCACGCCAGTAAAACAATGCTCATGCAAAATAGCGATGGACAGATTACCGAACCCTACTCAATTTCTGCCGGATTAGATTACCCCGGAATTGGTCCGATGCACGCTAACTTACACAAAACAGGTAGAGCCAAATTCCTCGCTGCAACAGATGAAGAGGTTTTACAAGCAGCACTATTTCTCACTCAAAAAGAGGGAATTATTCCAGCACTAGAATCGGCACATGCACTGGCAGGATTGGAAAAAATAAGAATGCAACCCGAGGATGTAAACGTTATAAATCTTTCGGGCAGTGGAAATAAAGATATGGAGACTTATTTAGATTATTTTGGATATTAGAAAAGAAGTAGTGAGTAATTATTATTTAGTAGTAAGTAGATGAAAATGTATTTTATCTGTCATTTTGCAGTTACAGATATCAGCTCCCAAAAACTATCGAAATGAAAAAAAACGAAAATATGAAAAACAGAATAAATAAGCTTTTCAACAATAAAAAAGAAAATATACTCTCAGTTTATTTTACCGCCGGTTTCCCGAATTTAAACGATACTGTTGAAATAATTCAACAATTAGAAAAAAATGGAGTTGATCTCGTTGAAATTGGCATCCCATTTTCCGACCCAACAGCCGATGGCCCCATAATTCAGAAAAGTAGCGAAGCTGCATTGATAAACGGAATGAGCTTAAACTTACTTTTTGAACAACTAAAAACAATTAGAGAATCAGTGAATATTCCTCTTATTTTAATGGGATATTTTAACCCGGTTTTTCAATTTGGTGTTGAACGGTTTTGCCAAAAATGTGCCGAAGTTGGTATCGATGGTGCAATTTTACCAGACCTGCCTCTCCATGAATTTGATAATGAATACAAATCATTTTTCAAAGAGTATAATTTACACAATATTCTACTTATTACACCCCAAACATCGGAGAGCAGAATCAACCAAATTGATGCAGCCTCTGAAGGTTTTATTTATATGGTTTCCTCATCATCTACAACCGGAACCGGCAAAAAAGTTGAAGATTTTCAACAAGATTATTTTGAACGTATTAAGCAAATGAACATGAAAAACCCGCGCTTAATCGGGTTTGGGATTTCTGATAATGCAACGTTTAAAAACGCCTGTAAATATGCAGAGGGTGCAATAATTGGGAGTGCATTTGTAAAGTCGTTAAGTGCAAACCCAAACTTAAAAGAGAGCATTGCCCAATTTGTAAAAAACATTCAAAAAAACACATAATAACTGGTCCCTATTTATCAATAAAAAAGTTTGTATTAAAGCTTAATTATTACTTTTTTATGTAACATGCAGTAACACAAACGTATAATAAAACACCTCTAAGTGTTCTATTGTTAAAGTGTGTTAAAGTGTATTTTATATTACACTTTAAACGGGTTTTAATCGTTATCTTAACATCGTTACATTAAAAATAAATACTATGCTAGAGTATGCAAAAGTAATTCTTCCAAAAGTGAGTTTCAGTAGAGAACTGTTTCGGAAAGAATTAAATAAATGTATTAACTGGGTAGAACAAGGTCAATTGCAAGAGTTGAGCAACTGGTGTTTTAAGAACTTCAACAATATATATCACGATATTTTAATTGACGAGTTTTCAAATGTCGCTGCCTAATACCTGATAACCAACAATATATATTTCTGCTAACAGAAATAAAATCTGTCAACAACATTATTATTCCCACAAACAACCTAAAATTACATAATAATTGTCATTTATGATATTTCAGGTCATTTACATCCACAAAATTGTCATTCATTGATATTAATAATTCTCAACTCTTCTATTCTGTATGTTTGAACGAAAAGCCAAAATATTCAGCATAAAATTTAGAACAGACTGACTAATTGGAACAAACAATAAACAGGGGAATCAGGGGAAAATTATTTACAAACTGCACAACAAATTTTACATAGAAATAGTTAAACAGCGATTACAACCGATGTAAAAAAAAGTGCAAATATCTGACCGGCTGGCAGATATTAGACTCCCGTTTCCCCGGCGGGAGTTTTTTTATGCCCATAATCAAATAAAGTTTTAGTGTTAACATAAATTTAAAATCTATGAAAAAACTACTTTTATTAGTAATGGTTTTGTGCTTTGGGGGAACAATTTTGTTTGCCCAAACAAAACAAATTACCGGAACAGTTATCTCTGCAAGTGATGGAGAATCTATTCCGGGTGCAACAGTAACAGTAAAAGGAACAACTATTGGAACAATTACAAATACCAATGGAAGCTTCACTTTAACAGTTCCTGAAAATGAAGAACTGGTTTTCTCTTTTGTAGGGATGAAAACCTTGGAAGTACCTATTACTGCAACTTTAATCTACAATGTTCAGCTAGAGATAGAAACAATTGGGGTTGAAGAAGTTATTGTGACAGCCGTTGGAATTTCCAGGAGCACAAAAGCGTTAGGATACGCAGTTTCGCAAATTGACTCCGAATCGGCACTGCAAAAATCAGAGCCTGATTTTTTAAGATCAATTTCTGGGAAAATTCCTGGTGTTGATATTAAACAATCAACAGGAATGCCGGGTAGTGCTACCCGTATTACCATTAGGGGAAGTTCCTCATTTTTAGGAAATAACCAACCCCTTTTTGTTGTTGATGGCGTTCCGTACGACAATACACAGTACAATACTACTAGGCAACTAAATAGTGGAGGTTCTTATGGTAGTGGAATCTCCTCGTTAGATCCAAATAGTATCAAATCTATTTCGGTTTTACGTGGTGCATCTGCGTCGGCATTGTATGGTTCAAGAGCCGCAAATGGTGTAATTTTAATCACAACTAAAGCAGGAGCTTCTGAAGGTTCAAAAACCGGGAAAATGGATATTCAGGTTTCTTCATCGGTTTCATTTGAAGAGATTGGCAATTTACCTGATTATCAAAACACATATGGAAATGGTGTTGATTTCGAATATCAAAATGCTAACGGTTCGTGGGGTCCAAAATTCTCGAGCCGCGAAACCATACCTTTATGGGGACCTTATGCAGAAGCTTTTCCTGAATGGGATGATGAAGTACCTTATGAAGCACAACCCGACAATGTGCAAAGTTTATTTCGTACCGGAACTGTTTTCGAAAACTCCATCTCAATAAATTCTGGCTCGGAGAATACAAATCTTTCTATGGTAGCATCTCACCTAAATCATGATGGCTTTATTCCACATTCTAATTTTAAACGATCTAGCTTTAGTATAGGCGGAAATGCCGTTTTAAAAAACGGTATAAAAGTGGGTGGAAACATAGCCTTTTCTCAAAACTACCAAACTGGTGCATTATTCGGCGAAAACCAATCTAGTGATCCGGGAGCAGCATCGTCGTTTGCACGTACACTTTGGTTGGGTAGAACGTGGGACATGACATTGCCATACACACATCCGGTTACCGGCGAATCGTTAACGCCAAATGGGACTCAATTCGACCATCCTCTTTGGTCGTGGGAACATAATAAAGCTATAGAAAATTCAAACAGAGTTGCAGCTGGATTTAATATTGGATATGAATTTACCGATTGGTTAAAGGTAAGTTATATGTTAGGTGCCAATACATTTACAATGAGAAGGCAACAGATTACAGATATTGGGTCGAGAGCTTATGAAGGTCAGGGTGCTATTATTGACGATGATGTTTGGTCGCAAGAAATTGAATCAACATTAATTTTTGAATTCGATAAAGATCTCAATTCAGATATAAATTTAAGCGCTCACCTTGGTCACAACATGAATCAGTTTACATCAGATCGTCAGTCATTTTTTGGACAAGGAATTATTTCTCCTGGAATTTTTGATTTAGATAACACGCGCAGCGTAATTTCTAACGGAGGAACTTATTCTCGAAGAAGGCTAATTGGAGTATTTGCTGACGCAGTAATCGGGTATAAAAACTTCTTATATCTTACAATAACCGGAAGAAACGACTGGTCATCTACTTTACCTGTTGACAACAGGAGTTATTTTTATCCAAGTGTAGCAGGCTCATTCATATTTACCGATGCATTTAAAATGGATGATGAATTTCTTTCGTTTGGAAAAATAAGAGCCAGTTGGGCGAAAGTAGGTAGCGACGCAGGTCCTTATCAATTAGTAAATACTTACCTCGTCAATTTTGGATCAAGCACAGGTCTTGTTGGTGCAATTCAAGACACAGACTTACCATTTAATGGCATTCCGGGAATGACAGTTTCTAACACTTCCTTCGATCCAAACCTTACTCCTGAATTTACAACCGAGTATGAATTTGGAACACTTTTAGAATTCTTTAAAGGAGATATTTCTCTCGACTTAACTTATTATAACAGGAAGTCAACCGACCAGATTGCTCGCGTTTCATTACCAGATGCAACAGGTTTCTCATCGTTAGTTACAAATTTTGGCGACATGAGAAATAAAGGAGTTGAAATTGGATTGGGACTTAAACCAATAAATACTGCAACAGGTTTAAAATGGGATATTTATGCAACATTTACAAAAAATATAAGCGAAGTTTTGGCATTGCAAGATGGTGTTGAAAGAATAAACATTGAAAACTTATTTGCTGAAATTAATCCTGTAATTGAAGTAGGGCAACCATACGGAATTCTTCGGGGATCTAGAGATATTAGAGATGACCAAGGAAACTTGTTGATTGATCCTTCTACAGGTGTTTTAATTCGCGATACAGAACAAGGTACAATTGGAGATCCAAATCCTGACTTCTTAATAGGCTTTACAAATTCTATCTCGTGGAAAGGGATAACTTTGGGTGCAGTTATTGATTACAGACATGGAGGCGATTTGTATTCATCTTCAATAACAGCATTGCTTGGGCGTGGTGTTACAAAAGATACCGAAGACCGCGAAGGAACATTTATTATACCTGGTTACTATGGCGATCCTAATACGTTGGAACCACTTTTAGATGAAAATGGAGATAAAATTCCTAATCAAACTCAGGTGTCAATGAACGACCTTTATTTTGGCGAATCATTTGCAATTAACTCTGCTCGAGAATGGCAAGTTTACGATGCTACAGTTGTACGTTTGAAAGAAATTTCTTTAGGCTACGATATTCCAAAATCATTGCTTAGCAAAACTCCTTTTGGTAGTGCTAGTTTTTCAATTACCGGAAGAAACTTATGGTTTAATGCACCAAATGTTCCAGAACACACCAATTTCGATCCTGAAATTAACGGCTTTGGAGCAACAAACACTCAGGGTATTGAGTTTGCCAGTGTTCCTTCGGTCAGACGATACGGTTTCAATCTAAAAGTTTCATTTTAAAAGTTAATGATTATGAAAATTAAAGTAATAAAAACAATTATATTTTCAGCCTTAGTATTGATACTTTCAGGCTGTAATGAATTTTTGGATATAAATACGGATCCAAATAATCCAACAGATCCAGACTATGCTCTCATTCTCACGGATGCTCAATTACATATGTCTCAGGCTCTGAGCTACGGAAGCGGTGGTTTAACAACTTTGCTTGGTGTTTATACTCATCAAACTGTAACAAGGGAATCATTCGATGCCTATGGAATTGCAGGAGCTGATTTTGAGATTGAAACTCCATGGAGAAGTTTATATGCCGGCTCCCTTGAAAACCTTGAAGATATGATTCACAAATCATTAGCAGAAGAGGAGGGAGACGAAACACTTGATTACTCAATTTATCGCGGAATTGCTAAAATTCTTAAGGCTTATATATTTAGCCAAATGGTAGATGTTTGGGGAGATATTCCTTTTAGTGAGGCGTTAAACTCTGCAGAATTTAGATTTCCTGTTTACGATAATGATGAATCGATATATCCACAACTGCATGCAATGTTAGACGATGGAATTGCAGATCTTCAGTTAGCAGATCCAAGCTCTCAGCAGAATCCGGGAATAAATGATTTGATTTATGGTGGCGATCTTGATAGTTGGATTATTGCTGCCAATAGTATTAAATTGAAATTATATACTCAAGTAAGGCTGGTTCAGGATGTTTCTGGAGATATTGCAACCACGCTTAATGCTGGTGTTTTTGAAAGTATTGACGATGATTTTGAGCTTCAATATGGAATTACCAATACACCGGAAAACAGGTATCCAGGTTTCCTTGTTGATTATGCAGGCAATCAAATAACTCAATATGTGAGCCCTTGGTTTTACGAAACAATGATGGGAATGACAAATGAATTTCACCCCAATAATCCATTTGCCAATATTCGCGATCCACGTGTTCCCTACTATTTTATTAATCAGCTTCAAGAAAGCGATGATTCTGAAAACCCAACAGAATACAGACATGAAGATGCCGAATGGGGTTCGTTCATAACCATTCATTTTGGGTCAATAAGTACTGACCGAGATCATGCAAATAGGAGTTCCTCTACCATGTTAGGAATTTATGCTGTGGGAGGAAAATATAACGATGCAGCATTTGATGGCCGTGTAGATGCAAATGATGCAACCGGTGCATGTCCTCAGCGGTTTCTTACGTATAAAGACATTTTATTTCTGAAAGCAGAATTAGCTCAACTTGGAATAATTAGTGATGATCCAAAAGTACTTTTAGAAGCTGCAATGGAAGCTGCATTCGAAAAAGTTGATGACGTGGTTATTAAAGTTGGTTCAAATCAGACTATTCCCGAACTATCTGGAAGTGATGCTGTGGTTGCTTATATAGAAGCAGTTTTAGCAGTTTATGATGACGCTGATGCAGATAAAAAAATGGAAATTATAATGACTCAAAAATGGATTTCTAGTCTGGGAAGTGCCATTGACCAGTATAGTGATTACAGAAGAACTGGATTCCCTGTAATGTTTGATCCTGCAACAGATGGAGATCCTCTTACAGAAACATCCAGATCTTATCCTCTTTCTATGCCATGGTCTGCTAACGATTTAACATTAAACGCCAATGCTCCTGATCAAAAACTAATTTCTACATCGGGTGTATTTTGGAATAATAACAATTAAAATTTTTATCAGATGAAACGAGTAACGAAATACATTACAATTATATTGAGCTTGGTTATAATATTGTTAACCGGGTGTCGAGATGAAGAATTAGTTAGAATGCCAGAGCTTGCAGATGGTGCAGTGCCGTACATTATTAAAGATGAAAACACCGATCAGGTAATTGATTTCTTTAATTTGGAAGCTTTCTCAACTACCTTAAATTTTTGGATAGGATTAGACGAAGGAGCTGAATTTGTACAGTCGGTTACAATAGTTGGAGCTTATAATGGAGAAGATCCAGTATCTTTTACTGGAGAGATTTCATCATTCCCAGCAAGTCTTAATATAACCATCAACGACATTCAAAGCAAATTTGGAATTACATTAGACGAGCTGAATATTGGAGACCAAATTATTTTTGGAGCTGATTTAAAAATGAACGATGGTAGAATTTTAAACGCTTTTTCTCCAACAGGAGATTTGGGATATAGCGCTTCTTTGCGTTCAACTCCCAGAAACGACATTTATAGCACATTTAATATCACCTGTGTTTCTAATATTCCTGTTGATGGTGCCTGGAAATCAATATGCACTACCGATTGGGACACAGAAACAACAAACGACAATGTAACTTTTGAACCATTAGGAAATGGAGAATATACGATATCGGATGTTACAGGTAGTTTTTATGAATTGTTCGGATTTAATGCAAATCAACCTGCTACTATTACCGATGTTTGCAATTCGATAACTATTACTGATGCCGCAAATGCCCAATTTAACATTATTGCAGACCCCGATAATGTTGGAGAGTGGGATCCCACTACTGAAACCTTTACCGTTTACTGGTTTGATGCAGGGAATGGAATAAAAGGTACAACTATTATTACCAGAAAGTAATACAATAGCAATTAAATATTTAGAGTGGCTCATTTGGGCCACTCTTTTTATTTCAAAATTTCTAATCTTTCTATTTCAACTTTTTCAATCAACATCTGATATTTATCTTTCTGATGCTGAATTTTACGAATCACATCCATTCCATTCACAACTTTCCCGAAAGCTGCGAAACCCCTTTTCTATTATTTTCAGATTATTCAGAAACACTACACTTAAAAATATTAGAATTAGCAGGTTAACTAATTTCAAAAAATACATTCTTTATTTAGATTAGTTCTACAAAATGCAGTTTAAGTTGTAAATTTGTAACTCTTACAATTCAACAAAATTATGGCTGATAAAAGTTTACCGTTTTCGAAAGAACAGATTGAAAAAATAATTGAGAATCACCCCACTCCATTTCATATTTACGACGAAATAGCTATTCGCAAGAATGTGCAATATTTTAAAAATGCCTTTTCGTGGAACGAAGGATTTAAAGAATACTACGCCATAAAAGCTGCGCCAAACCCATACTTAATGAAAGTATTAAGAGATGAAGGTTGTGGAATTGATTGCAGCTCGATTGCAGAACTTGAGTTGGCAAAACGTGTTGGAATGAGTGGCGATGAAATTATGCTAACATCAAACGACACACCGGCCAAAGAGTTTCAGTTGGCGAAAGATTTGGGTGCAATAATTAATCTCGACGATATTTCTCACATCGATTTTGTTGAGGGAAATATTGGATTGCCCAATACTATTTGCATGCGTTACAATCCCGGCGATTTAAAAGAGGGTAATCTAATTATTGGTCATCCCGAAGATGCAAAATATGGTTTCACCCATAAACAAATGATTGAAGGTTATCGAATTTTAAAAGATAAAGGGGTAAAACATTTTGGTATTCATACCATGGTTGCATCAAACGAATTAGACCCGGACTATTTTATAGAAACTGCCGAAATACTTTTCAAATTAATTATTGAGGTTTACGAAAAAACAGGTGTGAAAATTGAATTTGCGAATTTGGGCGGTGGAATTGGAATTGCATACAAACCAGACGAAAAAGCAGTTGATTTAGAATATGTAAGTGCGGGAATTGAAAAGTTGTACAACAAAATGATTGTTGAAAATGGCTTGGCTCCATTAAAAATCTTTTTCGAGCTGGGAAGATCGATTACTGGACCTTACGGATATTTAGTTACAAAAGTAAGGCACATTAAAAACACCTATAAAAGTTTTGCGGGACTGGATGCGTGCATGGTTGATTTAATGCGCCCTGCACTATACGATGCATATCATCATATTACCGTTGTTGGAAAAGAGAACGAAGATTCGACAAATAAGTACGATGTTACCGGTTCGTTGTGCGAAAATAACGACAAATTTGCCAAAGGTAGAATGTTACCCAAATTAGAACCAGACGATATTTTAGTTATTCACGATACAGGAGCACACGGTCATTCAATGGGATTTAACTACAACGGTAAACTAAAATCGGCAGAATTACTATTACGAGAAAAAGGTGATGTTGCAGAAATTCGTCGTGCCGAAACCATTGAAGATTATTTTACAACCCTCGACTTTAATGGTTTAAAAAAATTCACAGTTTAATAATTGGTAAAATATAAAATTGCAAGGTCGGAAACTAAATTCCGACCTTTTTCGTATATATTTACAACCAATATTTAAGAATAATGAAACGAGCATAGAAACAATTCTGTAAAGGGTGATATTTAAAATGCGAGTTCCATACGTTACCATTGAAAAACAATTAATTTTAAACGTATGAAAATAGGATTTGATGCAAAGCGTGCCTTTTTAAATGCTTCCGGTTTAGGAAACTACAGCCGTAACACATTAAATGCGCTGCTCAAATATTTCCCCGATAATAGCTACACACTGTTTACTCCCGAAATTAAAAAAAAGCTATTCTCAAACTATTCTCAATTCGATATTATTTCGCCCGACAGTTCTCTTTCAAAAATATTTAAATCGTTGTGGAGAAGTTTTTCAGTTAGTGGCCAGTTGAAAAAAAATAAGCTTGATATTTTTCATGGATTAAGCAACGAACTTCCAGATGCAATACACAAATCGGAAGTACCGGCGGTGGTTACAATTCACGATCTTATTTTTATGCGATACCCGCAATTTTATAGAGCAATCGATCGTAAAATTTATTATCAGAAAGTAAAATATGCATGCAATTCAGCAAAAAAGATAATTGCAATTAGTCAACAAACTAAAAATGATATAATTGAATTTTTCAGTATTAACCCCGAGAAAATAGAAGTAGTTTATCAATCTATTTCACCCAGATTTTACAAAAGGCAAGATTGCGAACAATTAGTGTTAAAGTATAATTTACCCAGTAAATTTATTTTGGCAGTCGGAACTATTGAACAACGTAAAAATCAACTTTCAATATTAAAAGCACTGCACTCTGAAAAGCTCGAAAACACCATCATATTTGTAGGAAAACCAACATTATATTCGGCAGAACTTTTAAAGTTTATTACTGAAAACAAAATGGAAGATCAGGTGAAATTCTTGAATAATATTTCGAGAAAAGAATTAGCCGGTCTTTATCAGCTTGCACATTTATCGATATATATTTCTGTGTTCGAAGGATTTGGATTACCAGTTATCGAGTCTATGGCAAGCGGATGTCCTGTAATTACATCCAACGCATCGTGTTTACCAGAGACTGCTGGTGGCGCAGCAATTTTATGCGACCCTGAAAATATCGAGGAAATTGGAGAAAAAATAAAACTGCTACTAAATGACGATAAATTCAGAATTGAAATGATCCAAAAAAGCACAGAACGTGCAAAAATATTTCATCCCGAAAAATATTCCCAAAATTTAATTTCTTTGTACTCCGAAATTATTCAATAGAAACAATGCACGACGATTTAAAAAAGGCCGTTGAAATTCTTAAAAATGGAGGTATAATTTTATACCCTACCGATACAATTTGGGGAATTGGGTGCGACGCCACAAACCCCGAAGCTGTTAAACGAATTTACGAAATTAAAAAACGAGAAGATTCGAAAAGTATGTTGGTGTTAATGGAAAACCCGGCACTGTTAGAACGTTATGTTGACGATGTTCCGGAAGTTGCTTGGGATTTGGTTGAGATTACCACAACACCGCTGACTGTAATTTATCAGAACGCAAAAAATCTGGCAAAAAATTTAATTGCCAACGATGGTAGTATTGGAATTCGTTTCACGAAAGAAAAATTTACAACTCAGTTATTGCAACGCTTTCGGAGGCCATTGGTTTCTACTTCGGCTAATATTAGTGGAGAGAAGTCTGCTGCTTTTTTCGATGAGATTTCTGATGAAATTAAAAGCAGTGTTGATTATATTGTGAAGTTCAGACAAGATGATACTACTCCGGCACAACCTTCGAGCATTATTAAACTGGGGTCGGGCGGCAAGATTGATATTTTGCGGAAGTGAAAAATAGATTACCGACGAACATTTTTTTGCTACACTTATAATTTATAGTATTTCCTTTTCAGAGTTTTCACATAATAAGCAGTTCACAAAAAAATAGGGAGCGACATTTTCAAATCTAAGGGAGTATAAAAAAAACCGTGAATTTACGAATGAAAGATAAAACTTCTTAGGCGTAAATTCACGGTTTAATTTTTAGAATATTTATTTATTCTCTTTTAAAATATCACGAATTTCAGAAAGTAAAACTTCTTCTTTTGAAGGAGCAGGAGGGGCAGCCGGAGCTTCCTCTTTTTTCTTTTGCGATTTTACATAGGCTCTTACAATAATAAAAATAGCAAATCCTATAATTATAAAATCAAGAATAGTCATGATAAAAACACCATAATTAACTGTCACCTCCGAAATAGCTGCAGTAACTATTTGGTCGCCATTCATTACAGCATCACTTCCTTCTTTTAAAATAAGTTTCAACTCAGAAAAATCAGTTCCACCGAGAAGCACACCAATTGGAGGCATTATTATATCTTTAACAAAAGATGTAACAATAGCCTTAAATGCACCTGCAATTATTACCGCAACTGCTAAATCAAGCACATTTCCTTTTAAAATAAACGCTTTAAAATCTTTTAATAATTTCATAAATATGTATTTGGTTTAAAAATAATTTATTGGCAAGATAATATATATATATTTAATTTAAAACACTAAAAATATTTTAAGTTCCACCATATAAACTCACTCGAAACTTTTCCTACACAACCATCGTGGATTACAAAATTAGGATTGTGGAGAATTAATATTATTAATAGCAGAATTAATACGTCGAATCGATTCTTCTTTTCCAAGTAACTCGCAAATTACAAAAAGGTCTGGCCCTAAATTACCTCCAACTAAACTCAGTCGGAGAGGATTCATTATCATACCAAATCCCCACTCTTTTTCACTCATAAAAGCAGAAAACAGCTCTTTAATATTGTCCGCTTCCCAGTTTTCAACATTGGCAAACATTGCAACAATTTCAGTTAGTTTATCTGGAGTATCTTCTTTCCAGCGCTTCTTTACCGACTTCGCATCATACTCTACAGGTGCTTCAAAAAAGTAACTGCTTTGTTCCCAAAGTTCTGACACAAATTCACAGCGTTCTTTAATTTCGTTAACAATTGCCAACGTTTTTTCGTCTGTCGATTCAACTCCTTTTTCGTCTAAAACCTGCTTAAATAAATAGGCTAAATCATCCACTGTCTTTTCTTGAAAGTAGTGACGATTAAACCACTTTGCCTTTTCAGGATCGAAACGCGAACCCGATTTAACTACACGCTCTAAACTAAACATTTCGGTTAACTCATCAATCGAAAAGAATTCCTGTTCTGTTCCGGGATTCCAACCCAACATTGCCAACATATTAATAAAAGCTTCGGGAAAATAACCCTCTTCTCGGTAACCTTTCGAAACATTGCCGGTTTTTGGGTCTGTCCATTCCATCGGAAAAACCGGAAATCCCAGTTTGTCGCCATCGCGTTTACTAAGTTTACCTTTGCCTACTGGTTTTAAAATAAGTGGTAAGTGTGCAAAACTTGGTTTGGTATCTTCCCAACCCAACGCACGGTACAATAAAACATGCAATGGCATTGAAGGCAACCACTCTTCTCCACGAATTACATGCGAGATTTCCATCAAATGGTCGTCAACAACATTTGCTAAATGGTAAGTTGGCATTCCATCCGACTTAAAAAGTACTTTATCGTCGAGACTTTTTGTAGTGTTAAAAGTTACAGATCCACGAATTACATCTACTTCTGTAACATCTTCATCTACAGGCATTTTAAAACGAATTACATAATTCTCTCCCTCCTTAATTTTTTGTTGAACTTCTTTTTCAGAAAGAGAAAGGGAATTATTCAAATTATCACGTGTTTCTATTCCATACGAAAAAGTTTCTTTATTTGCTTCCGCATTTTTACGCAAAACATCAATTTCATCCGAAGTATCAAAAGCATAGTACGCCCATCCGGAGTTTATTAATTGGTCGGCATATTTTTTATAAATTGGTTTTCGTTCACTTTGACGATATGGGCCAAACTTACCTCCAATACCAGGACCTTCAACTGGATTTAAACCACACCATTCTAAGCTTTCAATAATATAATTTTCGGCACCCGGTACATAACGAGTTTGGTCGGTATCTTCAATTCTCAGAATAAAATCGCCACCATGTTTTTTAGCAAAAAGATAATTAAATAGTGCTGTTCGCACACCTCCCATATGTAGTGGCCCCGTTGGACTTGGAGCAAATCTAACTCGTACTTTTCTGTCAGTCATTTTAAACGTTTTGAATTTTACTGCAAATGTACATGAAATTTTTAATTGACGTATTAATCTCACTCCCATTCTCATCTTCATTTCGTTAAGTTAGATTCATGCTAAAACTAACTAGAATAGTTGCACAAAGTAAAAACGAATGATGTACTAGAATACAAATCAAATTGAATCTCTTTTTTCTGCGATTTATCACATTTTTGTAAATAACATTTATTTATTTTGTACAAATTTTATAACAACAAAAGTTATGTACGGACAAATAAAAAAAGACTTGCAAATAACCCTAGAAGAGTTAAAAGAGCAAGGATTATATAAAAGTGAAAGAATAATAACATCGTCGCAAAGTTCAGAAATTTCTGTTTCAACAGGCGAAACGGTTTTGAATTTTTGCGCAAACAATTATCTCGGGCTCGCCAATAATCCGGAAGTTATAAAAGCTGCACAGAATATTATGAACGAATGGGGTTTTGGACTTTCATCGGTGCGTTTTATTTGTGGTACACAGCAAATTCATAAAGAGCTGGAACAAAAAACATCGGAATTTTTAGGTACTGAAGATACTATTTTATACGTGGCAGCTTTCGATGCTAATGGTGGGATTTTTGAACCTCTACTCGGTCCCGATTCAGCAATTATATCTGATGAGCTAAACCACGCCTCTATTATAGACGGAGTGCGTTTGTGTAAGGCGCAACGTTTCAGATACAAGCACTCGAACATGACAGAACTGGAACAGTGCCTAAAAGATGCAGCCGAAGCAAAATATAAAATTATTGTAACCGATGGAGTATTTTCTATGGACGGAGATATTGCAAAACTTCCAGAAATAGTAGAACTCGCAAATAAATATGATGCACTTGTTATGGTTGACGATTCGCATGCAACCGGATATATTGGAAAAACAGGAAGAGGAACTGCTGAACATTACGGACTTTTAGGCGAAATTGATATTATTACTACCACTTTTGGAAAAGCAATGGGAGGTGGAAACGGCGGTTGTACATCGGGGAAAAAAGAAATTATTGATATGTTGAGACAGCGTTCTCGCCCATATCTTTTTTCGAATACTTTAGCTCCCGCAACAGTTGGTGCAACTTTAAAAGTTATAGAAATGCTCTCGGGTTCCGATGAGCTTCCTGCCAAAACAATGGCAAACGCCAAACACTTTCGCACAAAAATGGAGGCTGCCGGTTTCGACTTGGTAGATGGCGACACAGCAATTGTTCCGGTAATGATTTACGACGAGCCACTTGCAGTAAAATTTGCCGACGAACTTTTAAAAGTGGGCGTTTATGTAATCGGGTTTTGTTTTCCGGTTGTGCCACGCGGAAAAGCAAGAATAAGGGTTCAACTTTCGGCGGCACACTCAACAGAACAAATTGATATTGCAGTTGATGCATTTATAAATGTTGGAAAAGAATTAGGGATAATTTAATTTTGAATTCCTATCTGCATCGCGGTAACAATCTATTGATAATTTTTCCGAAAGCAATATCATTTCGAAGGAAGAACGATTGAAAAATCTATTTGAAATATGAGATTTATTTTTTCGTTCGAAATAACAGACCTATTTTACACCTTGAATAGAAATCATGGAAATATCGTTCCCTACTTTATCAGTCGCTTTTTTAAACTGTTTTGCAGTAAGTTTTTTAATCTGAAGTGAAAATTGCGCACCATTTTTTTTAGCAATAAACTCAGCAATTACAATTTGGTTTTCATTATCTCCTCTCCTCTCCTTAAAAACCGTACGAAATGAATTTCGATCTATTTTTCGAAATTTTTTAAGTCTTACCGAAAAGAAACCCTCGTACCCCTGATAATAATATGTTCCATTTTTTTCGTTATAAGTGGCTTTTGTCAAAGTGCTGTGTTTCGGTTTTTCATCAATCCATTTCCCTTCTTGCTGCGGAAATTCAATTGCCAAACTGTAACTTCCACCATTCAAATATTGAAATGTTTCTTTCCCTTTTTCGCCAATAATTATAGACCCAATTTGATTTTTACCAGAGATATCTTGTAAGATTACTTTCGTCTCTTTTGCTGGTTTTCCTGAGAAAAAAGGAAATATTATTATGAATAACAGAATTAATAACCTCATTTTTTGAAACTTTAATTATAAAAAATTGAATGCGCTACGGCATAGTTTTTTTCTCTTCCAACTTCCGTCTTACAACTCTCTTCACCTGTAATTCAGGTTAGTTGGCATAAATTGCTCAACATATTTTGTTGTTTTATTTTTTCTTTTGGCATAATCATCAATCTGGTCTTTCCCAATTTTTTCGAGACTAAAATATCTCGATTCAGGATGCACAAAAAACTGCCCCGAAACCGATGCATTTGGATACATTGCAAAATGTTCGGTAAGCGTAATTCCAACTTCTCCGGCATTTAACAGTTCAAAAAGGCTCTCTTTTTCTGAATGTTCGGGACAAGCCGGATAACCAAGTGCCGGACGAATTCCCTGATATTTTATTTTAAGCAACTCATCTAACGAGAGTTTTTCGTTTGGAACATACCCCCAATAATTTTTCCGAACTTCAAGATGCAATAATTCTGCAAATGCCTCGCTTAACCGGTCGGCAAGTGCCTCCAACATTATTGCTTTATAATCGTTGTTTTCTTCGCGGTATTTATCTTTCCATTTTTCGATACCGATACCTGCAGTGGTTGCAAAACCACCACAATAATCTATTTTACCCGACTCTTTTGGAGCAACAAAATCAGCAAGGCAGAAATTAGAAATTCCCGCTTTTTTCTTCTCCTGCTGACGAATATGATAAAATCGTCCAATCTCATTTTTGCTTGTTTCATCATCATACAAAACAATATCGTCGCCATTTGAGTTTGCAGGCCAAATTCCAAAAACAGCATTCGCCTGCAGCATTTTCTTTTCAATTATTTCATCTAAAAATTCATTGGCTTCGGCATATAGTTTTTTCGCTGCATCACCTTGTTTTTCGTCGCTTAAAATTTGCGGAAAATGTCCTTTTAACCCCCAGGTTATAAAGAAGAAAGTCCAGTCGATATAATTCCGCAATTCCTCCAACGGAAAATCTACAAGTTGTTTTACACCTGTAAAATTAGGTGTATAAATAGGTGTATTATCCCAGTCTATTTTAAATTTATTATCGCGGGCTTGCTCTAAAGTCAGATAATTTTTAGGTTTCCTTTTCCCTTGAAATTTTCTGATTTCAGCATAATCAGTTTTTACTGAATCGATAAATTTCTGGTTTTTAGCAATTAGGTTAGAAACCACATTTACTGCCAACGACGCATCTTTTACATGAATTACAGGGTGTTTAAATTCAGGTTCAATTTTAACTGCGGTATGAATTTTAGAGGTTGTAGCACCGCCAATTAGAATTGGAATATCAACATTACGGCGTTCCATCTCTTTTGCTACGTCAACCATAATCTCCAACGACGGTGTAATTAATCCGCTCAGCCCAATTACATCCACATTCTCTTTTATGGCTGTGTCGATAATTTTTTCAGTGGGAACCATCACTCCCAAATCTACAATTTCGTAATTATTGCAACCTAAAACTACCCCAACTATGTTTTTACCAATATCGTGCACATCGCCTTTTACTGTTGCCATCAACACCTTTTTTGGAGATGATTTTATTTTATATTTTTTTTTGTCGGCTTCGATATATGGCAATAAAAATGCTACAGCTTTTTTCATAACCCGAGCCGATTTAATTACCTGCGGAAGAAACATTTTACCTTCACCAAACAATCCTCCAACCACGTTCATTCCGTCCATTAACGGACCTTCAATAATATTTAAAGTCGGCTGATAAATCTTAATAGCTTCTGCCATATCTTCATCAACATACTCAGGAAATCCTTTAACCAAAGCATGTTGAATTCGTTTTTCTAGAGGAAGTTCACGCCACTCATTTTTTCGCTCCTCCTTCTTTCCGTCAGATTTTACATTTTCGGCAAATTCTAATAACTTTTCGGTAGAATCAACATGGCGGTTCAAAACCAAATCCTCAGTTTTTTCAAGAAGATCTTTAGGTATTTCATCGTAACTCTGCAACCTTCCGGAGTTTACGATTCCCATTTCGAGCCCTGCTTTTATCGCATGAAAAAGAAATACTGAGTGAATAGCTTCCCTAACTACATTATTTCCACGAAATGAAAAAGAGACATTGCTAACACCGCCACTTGTTTTTGCATGTGGTAAATTTTCTTTAATCCACCGAGTAGAATTTATAAAATCTACTGCAAAATTGTTATGCTCTTCAAGCCCGGTTCCTATAGTTAAAACATTGGGGTCGAAGATTATATCTTGCGGAGGAAAATTCACCTGTTCAGTTAGAATTTTATATGCTCTACTACATATTTCTTTGCGACGATCAAAATTATCAGCCTGTCCTACTTCATCGAATGCCATAACAACCACAGCCGCACCAAAACGTTTTATCTGTTTTGCCTGCTGAATAAAAATTTCTTCACCCTCTTTTAAACTAATTGAATTTACAATTGCTTTTCCCTGTAAACATTTTAAGCCGGCTTCAATAACTTCCCATTTCGACGAGTCAATCATTACCGGAAGTTTGGCGATGTCTGGTTCTGCCATTAAAAGATTTAGAAAATGCACCATCTCTTTTTTGGTATCTAGCATCGCATCATCCAGGTTTACATCAATAATTTGTGCACCATCTTCAACTTGTGCGCGCGCAACCGAAAGTGCTTCCTCGTATTTTTCGTCGCGAATTAACCTCGCAAATTTTCGTGAACCTGCCACATTACAACGTTCTCCGATATTTACAAAGTTGGTATTTTCGGTCATTGTAACCGGCTCCAAACCACTAAAACGTGTATTAGAATCGGCTTTGTTTACAACGTGTGGATTTGCTTTTTCAGCAATTTTTGCAAACTCATGGATATGAGCCGGAGTAGTTCCACAGCACCCGCCAATTATATTTACAAAACTATTGTCTAGGTAATCTTTTATGTAACCCGCCATTATTTCAGGCGTTTCGTCGTACTCGCCAAACTGATTTGGCAGCCCCGCATTTGGATGGGCACTGATATGAAACGGAGCTTTTTTTGAAAGTTCTTTTACATACTGACGTAAATCGGTTGCTCCCAGCGAGCAATTCAGTCCGATACTTAATAAATCGACATGAGAAACCGAGTTCAAAAAAGCCTCCAAAGTTTGCCCCGAAAGTGTTCGCCCGCTGGCATCGGTAATTGTTCCCGAAACCATCATTGGTATTTTTATCCCATGTTTTTCCGATGCCTCATTAACAGCAAAAATTGCAGCTTTACCATTTAAAGTGTCAAAAATTGTTTCAATAATGAGCAAATCAACACCGCCATCTAAAAGTCCTTCAATCTGTTCGCGGTATGCAATTTTCATCTCATCGAAAGTAACAGCCCGATATGCCGGGTCGTTTACATCTGGCGAAAGCGAAAGGGTTTTATTTGTAGGACCGAGAGAACCTGCTACAAAACGTGGCTTCGAAGGATTTTGAGCTGTAAATTTATCGGCTACCTTTTTCGCAATTTCAGCAGAAGTTTTGTTCATCTCAGAAACAAATTTTTCGGTACCGTAATCGGCTTGCGAAATGCTGGTGGCGTTAAAAGTA
>DAOVTY010000186.1 GCA_030632865.1 Bacteroidota bacterium | reverse complement strand
AGGCGACCAGCATTTGGGTTCGTCAATACAATACGGCGTTGAGGAGTTTGGAGATGCAGGTTTCGCAATTTGTGTACCATCTATCTCCAATGTTTGGCCCCGCCGCTTTTATCCACAAAAAGAGGGAGGAAACCATAAAACCGGTGAGCCAAAATATACAGGTAATTTTGTTGATGGTTTTGGAAATAAAATGACAGTGCTGGCAATTTCGAACCCATTTAAATCTGGGTTAGAACCAGCTAATTTATACGACCGTGCAACAGGTTACGGAATTATAACATTCGACAAATCAGCTCGAACAATTACATTTGCAAACTGGTCGCGTTTTGCAGACCCAACAAAAGGAGAAAAACCATATAAAGGTTGGCCAATTACCGTTTCTCAGGAAGATAATTACGGGCGTAAAGCCGTCGCATATTTACCTCAGTTAAAAATAAAAGGGATGGAAAATCCTGTTATAGAAATAACAAATGAACAAAACAATGAAATTATCTATTCGATAAGAATTAAAGGAAATAGTTGGCAGCCTAAAGTTTTTGAAAAAGGATTATACACCGTAAAAGTTGGCGACCCGGATTTAAATAAATGGGAAACAATCGAACATATTCAGTCTGCAGCGAAACATAAAAAATCGTTGGAAGTTTCTTTTTAAAAATACTCAATTCAGTTAGGTTTTCGGTTTGGAATATAAGGATTTCAGTTAAAAAAAGGATGGCATTGCTCGAAGCGGTACCATCCTTTTCTAGTTATTGAACGGCAATAACCAATTTTTCTCCACTTTTCAATTCTATTGAAATTCCTGACAATAAATCTTTGCCAGAGTACTCTCCCGAAATTTCTTTTTTAGAAGAGACTATAGAATAATTCTCTCCCGGTTTTGCAGTAAACCACTCAGGAAACTGATTAATTCTTGGATAATCAATAGGAAGATTTAAAATGGTTTTGTGACGTTGAGCATCAAAAACCAATTTCCCGCTCCAGTCATTTTCTGAAGTAATTACAAAATATGTTTCGTCGCCATCTTTTTCTGCCCCAATAATAACATCATTTCGCCAGGGATAAATATGTGCTCCCTGTGTTTTCCAAAGACTATACATAATTGCAGTACGAGCAAAATTTCCATCCCCGTGCCAGCCACCAATAATTCCATCGTCCTGCTGCATATCAAACATCACTTTCATTTCACTGTCAATCCAACTTTTTAACACAAGCACAGGCTCCCGATTATAAAGGTTAATACCACTTTCTAAAGCATCGGCATAGCCATCGTGACTAGTTCCTTCCCAGGCATAATTTCTATAATTCTCGTATAACTTAGTAAAACCATTTAATACAGCATCGCGGTATTCTTCTTTTTTATCTACCAACCAAACCGAGTAATATGCGTCGAAAACATAACCCCAGTTATCTACAATTTTTTTATCTATAATTTCACCGGTTTTGGGATTCACTGCATTATAAAATATTCCATCCTCATTTCTTCCAATTTCTAAAATACGATCTAAAAGTTTGTAAAATGATTCTTTGTAAAGTTCCTTTTTTTCAGGATTGGCAAAATGAAGTGTCACATACAATTCGCTTAATCCACCAATAATTTCACAGCCATGATCACGAATACGCAGATAATCTATTTGTGTAAGATCGCGTTTGCCCAGCAAATAATAATCACCAATTTTTATAGCCCAGTCCAAATATTTTTTATCACCTGTCATCCAGTAAACACGCGAAAGAGTTTGCAGCATTTCGCCATTTACTTCTTCAACTCTTGCATGCCTGTTTTCAAAAAGAGATACCAACTCAGCAGGATCATTCATATATTCCGATAAATCGTCGAGCATTTCCATCATCCGGTCATTCCATGGTGAAGGCCCAATATATTCAGCTAAAGGAATCAGACCATCTTTTATATATTCCGAAGCGCCAAAAATTACTTTGTCAATTTGCAGTTCATCAGAAAGAAAATCCTGTTTTGAAAAGGAATAAATATCGGGTAATGATTTTACTCGAGACGTAAGTTCTTTTTCAGTGTTCAACATCTCCAACATTTTACCATTGTATAAATCTTTATCTAACAAATAAGCTGTTAACACCATAAATGCATAATTATCGGCTGCCGAATTGTGAGGTTCCCAAACATCGATACTTTTATGCAGGTTAGTTGGAATTAATCCTGTGGCACTGTCTGTTTTTGTAAGCCAACCTTTTGTAAAATTAAGACTGCGCACATAACCTTCGTTGGCTTGTTTCCCATTTTCAATGGCTTGGTCGATTGTTTTTTGCTGAAATTGAGGTTGAGTTGAACAGGAAAAAATTAAAGGAATAATTAATATAAAAAGATAAATTCGTTTCATTTTAGTACATAGTTTAGTTCTTTTCCAAAGTTAATAATTCAAATTTAAAACAAAATTGAGTTTAAGTGTTTAGCAAAATGCAGCAAAAATATTGCATTTTATAAATTACATTTTGTAAATCGCTAAATATAAATTGAGTTATAGTTAATATGCTTTGCATCTACCTTAATAATACCAATCCATATTTTTGTCTTGCTGCCGAGGAGTATCTTCTGAAAAACTTTGATGATGATATTTTTATGCTTTGGCAAAGCGAAAATACAGTTGTTGTTGGCAAGCATCAGAATGTGCTGGGCGAAATAAATTACTCTTTTGTACGCGAAAACAATATTACTGTTGCACGTAGAATTTCGGGCGGTGGTACTGTTTTTCATGATGCAGGTAATGTAAATTTCTCGTTTATTAAAAAGGTTAAAAGCCCGGCTGAAATTTCGTTTAAACAATTTACCAAACCCGTTAGAGAAGCATTGGCAAAATTGGGAGTTAAAGCAACTACTTCAGGAAGAAATGATTTGTTGATTAACGGAAAAAAAATTTCGGGGAATGCCGAGCACATTTTTAAAAACAGAGTATTGCATCACGGAACACTGCTTTATAATTCTGATTTGAAAAATTTAGGAGAAGCAATTAAAGTAATTCCTGAAAAATATATAAGTAAAGCAGTGCAGTCTAATAGAAGTGAAGTTGCTAATATTTCATCCTTTTTGAAATCGAAACTTGATATTTCAGAATTCATTCAATTTTTAATCGATGTTCAACTAAAAAAGGAAGGCAATACTTTTTATGAGTTGAATGAAAATGACAATGAAAAAATTAAAACTTTAGTACTCGAAAAATTTAAAAACTGGGAGTGGAACTTTGGATATTCTCCAAAATATTCTTTTAAGAATGAGGTTGAAATTGAGGGTAAAACAATTTCGGTTGAGTTGAAGGTGAAAAAAGGAATTATTGAAGATGCTGTAATTTCTGGTGATTATTTTTCTGAAAAAAAAATAACCAAATTAAATACTCAACTTCAAAATAAAAGACATCTCTTTGAAGATATTCAAGAAATTTTAAAGACAGTTGAGTTGAGGGTTTCTGAAGAATTAGTATTTTGTTTCTTTTAAATTAATTATAAAATTACGGATACATTTTAGCAAATAGTTATAGGTTCTGGAATTGGAGGAGGGTTACTTGCAATTTATAGTTTGTATAAAATGTATGTGAATGAAAGTAAGGAACATAACGAAAATCAGAAAATGGCAAAAGCCTCTATTATTTTTGGATTGTTGGGATTTATTTTGGTGTTTGTTGGTAGCATTATTGGCATTAAACTCGAACCTACATTTATACCATTCTCTAATAAAAAATAATTATTTAGTAAATAATTCTCAGGGCAAGCCTCAAGGTATTAAGCATTAACAAGAAGAAGAAGAATCGCCGAAACAAAATTATTCCGGCGATTATAAAAAAACTATTTATTCCTTATTTCGGCATTGGATAGCCTTCAATTTTTCTAAGATTCTCTGCAATTTCCGATTCCGGATAAGCGTAATCTTTCAATTCGCCATTTATATACTTGTTATAACCCACAAGATCCATCAAACCATGTCCGCTAAAATTGAAAAGAATAACTTTCTCTTTACCCTCTTCTTTTGCTTTTTTAGCTTCGCGTATTGTTTGAGCAATTGCGTGTGTAGTTTCAGGGGCCGGAATAATTCCTTCTGTTTTAGCAAACAATAAACCTGCCTCGAAACACTCGCTTTGATGAACAGACGTAGCTTCCATTAAACCATCGCGAAGGGCGGCACTTACAAGTGGAGCCATTCCATGATATCGCAAACCACCAGCATGAATTGGAGCTGGAACAAAATTATGACCCAAACTATTCATCGCCAAAAGTGGGGTCATTTTTGCCACATCACCATGGTCGTAAACAAACGGAGCTTTTGTTAATGTTGGACAACTTGTTGGTTCAACACCAATAATTTGTATGTCAGCACCATTAATTTTATCATACATAAACGGGAACGAAATACCGGCAAAATTACTTCCTCCACCACAACATCCAATCACAATATCGGGTTTATCAATACCAACTTTTTTCAACTGCTTTTTAGCTTCCTGCCCAATAACAGTTTGATGCAACATTACATGGTTTAGCACCGAACCCAGAGAATAACGTGTTTCTCCAGTTGGATCGGAAACAGCAGCTTCAACAGCTTCCGAAATTGCGATTCCCAAGCTTCCTGGAGTATCTGGGAATTGAGCAAGAATATCACGACCAGCCTGAGTTTCTGTACTCGGACTTGCAACACATTGTCCTCCCCATGTTTCCATCATCATTTTACGAAAAGGTTTCTGGTCGAAACTTACACGCACCATATAAACTTTGCATTCAATTCCACCAACTTGTGCACATGCATACGAAAGGGCAGAACCCCACTGACCGGCACCAGTTTCGGTAGTTAGTTTTTTAATTCCGAACTCTTTGTTGTACCACGCTTGGGCAACAGCAGTATTTGGTTTATGACTTCCGGCAGGCGAAACACCTTCGTTTTTGTAATAGATTTTTGCAGGAGTTCCTAGTGCTTCTTCCAACTCGTATGCACGAATTAGCGGACTTGGTCTCCATTGAACGAGCATCTCGCGAATTGGCTCGGGGATATCAATCCAACGCTCCTGACTAACTTCCTGCTCAATCAAATTCATCGGGAAAACCGGTGCTAACATTTCCGGTGTTACAATCACTCCACCTGGTCCTAACGGTGGATTCATTGGGGTTGGAAGATCAGGTGCAAGATTGTACCACTGCTTCGGCATTTCCGACTCTTCTAAAAAAATCTTTTTCTGTCGTGTCATAATTTTATAATTTTTAATTACTGTTTTAAATAAAAAAAGGGATTTGCCGCATAAACGCAACAAATCCCTTTTTCCGGACTCAAATCCGTAAATTAATATTTTGTTCTCGCGCTTCCATCTTCACATTGCGCCAGTGCCACTCTTTTCCATATAAAGGCATTTTGTACATATCTCTCTTAATTTCAGTACGTAAAGCTAACTATATTTTATTCTCAGCCAAATTATTCAAAATAAAAAAGTTGAGAATTGGAAGTGAATTTTCATTAGCATTGTATAATAAAATAATAATAATGAATTAAAATTCAACCTCAATATTATTTTCTTTTGCTCTTTTTTCAATAACCTTTTTAATTGTAATTTGAATATCTATTTTTGCACCGATTTAAAAACAGAAAGCTAGATATGAACAGACCAACAGTTTTAAGCGGAATTAGACCAACAGGATATTTACATTTGGGGAATTATTTTGGAGCGGTACAAAATTTTATCAGAATGCAGAATGATTATAACTGCTTCTTTTTTATTGCCGATATCCATTCGTTGACAACTCACCCAACTCCTGAGAATCTACAGTCGGGCGTTCGACAGGTTCTAGCAGAATATCTGGCTTGTGGAATAGATCCTGAGAAAGCTACTATATTTATACAAAGCGATGTTCCTGAAATTTCGGAATTATATGCATTTTTAAATATGAATGCTTATTTGGGAGAATTGGAGCGCACAACCTCGTTTAAAGACAAAGCACGCCAGCAGCCCGACAATGTAAATGCTGGATTATTAACTTACCCGGTTTTAATGGCTGCCGACATATTAATTCATAAAGCAGATTTTGTACTGGTTGGAAAAGATCAGGAACAATATCTGGAAATGGCACGGAAATTTGCTAAACGATTTAACCGAATTTACAAAAAAGAGATATTTCCAATTCCGCAACCTTACACTTTTGGTGGCGGCGATATGATTAAAGTACCCGGACTGGACGGCAGCGGGAAAATGGGAAAATCGGAGGGCAACGCAATTAATTTGTACGAAGAGCCAAAATCTATTCGTAAAAAAGTTATGCGCGCAGTTACCGATTCCGGTCCAACAGAAATGAACCAGAAAAAGCCGGAAGCCATTCAAAACCTATTTACT
The DNA here is from genome assembly GCA_030632865.1 of Bacteroidota bacterium. GTDB lineage: Bacteria > Bacteroidota > Bacteroidia > Bacteroidales > Prolixibacteraceae > Draconibacterium. The sequence continues at coordinate 152 of DAOVTY010000186.1, read as the reverse complement.
TTAATGGATATTGTTTCAACACCCAACACAGTTGCACATTTCGATGGTTTGTACAACAAATGCGAAATTCGATATGGTGACTTGAAAAAGCAACTTGCCGAAGATATTATTGCGTACACAACACCAATTCGGAGTCGTATTATTGAAATTTT
>DAOVTY010000222.1 GCA_030632865.1 Bacteroidota bacterium | reverse complement strand
TGTTTTTGCCCGCCCGAAAGTGTTGCGCCATGCTCGCCCACAAAAGTGTTAAACCCGTTTGGTAGTTTTTCAATAAAATCAATCATGCCAAGTTGTTTGCATATTGTTAGTACGCGAGGCATATCGGGCGTAAACTCGCCCATTGCAATATTGTCAATTACCCGCCCGGTAAACAAATCTAAATTTTGGGGTACAATGCCCACCCGTTGTCGCAGGCTTTTGTTACTGAGGTACTTTATGTTTGTATCGCCAATAAAAATTGCCCCCTCGTTTAGGGTGTATAGTTTTTGTAACAGTGCAGCAATTGTAGTTTTCCCGGAACCACTTTCTCCAATAATAGCCGAAATTTTACCGTGTTTAAATGTTATATCGAAATTCTCAAAAACATCAGTTCGGGTTCCGTAGGTAAAAGATATGTTTTTAAAAACAATATCGCCAGAAGGTACGTTGGCAGCATCTACCAAATCGTCGTCAGACTCTTGTTCCAAATCCATTATTTCGAAAAGGCGGTCGGCAGCAATAATAGCATTTTGGTAAGTCTTGTTCATTCCTATTAATCCGGAAACAGGTCCGGTAAAATATCCTATCAACGCGTAAAACGACATTAACTCGCCGGGGGTAATCTCTTGCCGCAAAACAAATATACTACCCACCCACAACAATATAATTGTAAAAATACGACTGATAAACATCGATGAATTCCCGGCAAATACCGAATTTAACCCCGATTTATAAGCAGAATGCAGTAAGCCTACAAACCGTGTTTCGGTTTGTATATTTGCAAACTCCTCTATACCAAGCTGCTTAATTGTTTTTTCGGCATTTAACGACTCTACCAATTGCGACTCTAAATCGGCAGCCTGCTCCATTATTTTGCGTTCGCGCTTTTTGTTTAGCTTGTTGGTAATTATGTATACCACAGAATATAACGGAAAAACAAGCAGCATTATCAGTGCCAGTTTCCAACTGTAGATAAACATTAGCACGAAAGCAAAAACCACTATAAATACGTTTACTATAAAAGTTATTACCGTATCGTTTATAAATGCTCTAATTTTAACGGCATCGTTTATTCGCGAAATAATTTCGCCGGTACGCATGGTGTCGAAAAAACGTTGCGGAAGTTTAAACAGGTGTTTATAATATCCAAGAATCAATCGGGCATCAATCAGTTGTCCAGTTTTCATCATAAAAACCGATTGCATTGATCCGATAAAAATTTGCAACAGCAAAATCACTATCATTCCCAAACTAAGTAGGTTAAGCAGATTTACATTGCCATTAATAAGTACGTGGTCGGTAATTTTCTGAATATAAATGGAAGTAGACAGTCCAAGTACGGTAAAAATAATCGCTCCAAAAAGTGCTTGTGAAATAATGCTCCGGTGTGGACGCAACAGAAAACGAAACCTTTTAAAGTTTGATACTTTTTCGTTTCGTGCAACAAAATCGCCCGATGGCGACAGCAAAATCAAAACACCTGTCCACTCTTTTGTAAACAATTCAATGCTTTTCTTTTCCAGTTTCCCGGTGCCAGGGTCCATAACTTCAACATAATTGGGGGTGACTTTAAAAATTACCACATAATGTTGCAATTTCTCTTTCATAGTTATATGAGCAATTGTGGGAGTAGGTATTTCAGAAAGTGCTTCGAGATTGGCTTTTACACCTTTGGCTGTCATACCCATTTTTTCAGCTGCCTTAATAACTCCCCAAGCATTGGTCCCTTTTTTATCCGTTCCTGCCCATTGCCTTATTTTTGAAATTGGGAGTTTTAGTTTATGATGTGCTGCAACGGATGCGAGGCAAGCTGCCCCACAGTCGGTAATATCGCGTTGTTTGATTTTAATGGTCATCTTTAAAAGATTGAGAGTTATTCTTTAATTATTTTAGGGTTAAGCCAATTGTCTGTTTTATCGAAAAACAGTTGTGCAAGGGTACGTTTTGTAATTTTAAACCTAACCGTAGTTGTCAACCCTTTTTTTAGCTTTCCTTTGTATCCGTTTTTTAATGAAAGGTGTGTCTCATTCAAATTACATCGAACTTTAAAAAATGGTTGGTTTTCCATAAAATATATTTCGTTCGAAATCTCGGTTATACTACCTGTTGCAAGTCCCCACTGGTTGTAATTATATGCATCTACTTGGTAAACTGTTGCCATTCCAATTCTCAAATAACCGATATCTTTTGGGGGGACAAGGCATTCAGTAACAATTTTGCCATTGGGGCTAATTGTTGCAATTGGCTGCCCCTGCGAAACAAAACTACCCGGTTGTATTCCGTTAAAATTTGCAATAACTCCTGTGCCGGGAGCAAGAATAATATATTTCTCAATGTCGTGGTACAACCCGGTAATTTCGCTACTAAATTTTCTGTTATCTAATTTATAGTTAGTTAATAAGCGTTGCCATTCGTTTCTACTATGTTTTACAAAATTCTTTTTCTCCTCTATTGCGTTTTCTAATTGAAACTCTTTTTCTTCCTTTTCTTCCAACGGAATTACCTGCTTGTTATATAAAATTAAAGCACGATTATATGACCGTTGAACAATCTTTATCCTTAAATACAATTCTGAAAGCCTTTGTCTATATTGCGAGTGTGTGGTTTTATAAAGGTCTGTTTTTAATGTGCGATATTTGAACTTTAACATTAAAGAAATATCATCCAAATAGCTTTCATTTTCAGATATCAAATCTTCTAAATACTCTATTCTCTCTTTAAACTTTTCTCGATTAAGCCAAATTAGAGTATCGCCAATTGTTACAGATTTATTCTCTTTAAGAACAGATTGTACAACTTCGGCAACGACCGGAGAGGTAATTTGTATTGGCTCGGCAGACGACCTGATTAATCCTCTGCTTTGAACTGTAATTTCTGTTTTAATAAAGAAAAACGAAATAACAATTACAACAAATGCTAAAATTACAACAATGTAAATTGCACTCGATTTTTTACTGAATTTTGAAAAGTGGTTCTCGGTAGATAAACCAATAATATCTTGGGGGAATAATTTGCTCATTGCAATCTATGTATAATATTTATGTGTTATCAAGTGTCCTAAATCTGGGTTGCGAATTAAAAAGTAATATGATTTAACGGTGTCAAATATAAATTATGTTTTTCTGAAAAACAAGACAAATCAGAGAAGCCCCTATACTTTTTTTATGATTATCAGGAGTTAGACATTGTACATTGGTCGTGTATTTACAAATTCAGATTTCTTTTTCCCTTCATTATAAACTTGGGAATGCTCAAAATTGAAGTATTCAACTTTAGCAAAAATAAAATGACTGAGCCTCTTGTGAGAAATTCAGTTTGATTAAAAAAAATTACTTCCCATGATTCCAACCCTGCGCTTCCAACTGAATTGCAGACCCACCGGAAGTAATTAAATTAGTTCCTTCTGAGGCTTCAGTAATATGACCAATAATTGTAAAATCGGGGTCAGTTTTTATTTTATCATAATCATCCATAGAAATTGTAAAAAGCAACTCATAATCTTCGCCACCGTTTAGTGCCGCAACCAAAGGATTTATATTAAGCTCTTCAGCCATCTTTTTTGTCTGCTCATCCATCGGAATTTTTTCTTCATGTAAATTACACCCAACATTCGAGTTTTTACACAAGTGTAATATTTCTGAAGATAGCCCGTCAGAGATATCAATCATCGAGGTTGGTTTAATATCTATGTTTTTAAATGCAGCAACTATATCTTGTCGTGCCTCAGGTTTTAATTGCCTTTCAAGAATATAATCGTAACCATCTAATTGAGGTTTCATATTTTCATTTACTTTATAGACTTCGTTTTCACGCTCTAAAAGTTGAAGCCCCATGTATGCACCACCCAAATCTCCAGTTACGCAGAGCAAATCATTTGGTTTTGCACCACTTCGTAAAATAGCTCCATCTTTTTCAATTTCGCCCAATACAGTTACACTAATTGTTAACCCGGTTAACGAACTTGTTGTATCGCCGCCAACCAAATCAACACCATATTTCTCGCAAGCCAAATGAATTCCGGAGTACAATTCGTCAACAGATTCAACCGAGAATTTACTTGACAGTGCAATATTTACAGTAATTTGTTTCGGAACTGCATTCATCGCGTAAACGTCAGAAAGATTAACTATTACCGACTTATAACCCAAGTGTTTTAACGGCACATACATTAAGTTAAAATGTACTCCTTCGGTTAATAAATCAGACGAAACTACAATCTGTTTCTCCTGATAATCCAAAATTGCTGCATCGTCGCCAACACCTTTAATGGTACTCGAATTTTTAAGTTGAATATTTTTTGTTATCCGCTCAATTAGGCCAAATTCGCCTAATTCCGAAATGCTGGTTTGTTCTTTTTCTTCGCTCATAGTAAATTTAAGACAAAAAGGTATTAATTATACATTCTACGCTACAAAAATACCCATAGTTTTATATCTTTGCAAAAAAATAAAGCTGTATTGTTAATACTTGTTTTATTTGTTGAAAGTTGAAGAATGGAAGAAAAAGATAAGATTATAAATGACGTTACCCAGGCTGATTATAAATATGGTTTTGTTACCGACATTGAAACAGATATTATAGAAAAAGGACTTAACGAAAGCGTTATCCGAACTATTTCCGCAAAAAAGGAAGAACCCGAATTTATGTTAGAATTCAGGTTAAATGCTTTCAGGAAATGGCTAAAAATGGATATGCCAAATTGGGCATATTTAAAAATACCTCCAATAGATTTTCAGGGAATAAGTTATTATGCAGCTCCAAAAACAGAGCCGAAATATGAAAACTTAGATGAAGTTGACCCAGATTTATTAGACACGTTTAACAAACTTGGAATTCCGATTGAAGAGCAAAAACATTTAGCAGGAGTTGCAGTGGATATTGTGATGGATAGCGTTTCGGTAAAAACAACTTTTAAAGAATCTTTAGCTGAAAAAGGGATTATTTTTTGCTCGTTTAGCGATGCTGTAAAAGAGCATCCCGAGCTAATTAAAAAATATTTAGGACAAGCTGTTCCAGTTGCCGACAACTATTTTGCGGCTCTTAATTCAGCAGTTTTTAGCGATGGCTCGTTTTGCTACATTCCAAAAGGCGTTCGTTGCCCCATGGAGTTATCTACCTATTTTAGAATTAACGCAGCAAACACCGGGCAGTTCGAGCGTACACTAATTATTGCCGACGACGACAGTTATGTTAGTTATCTTGAAGGATGTACTGCACCAATGCGCGACGAAAATCAATTGCATGCTGCAGTGGTAGAAATAATTACAATGGACCGAGCAGAAGTTAAATACTCGACGGTTCAAAACTGGTATCCT
>DAOVTY010000064.1 GCA_030632865.1 Bacteroidota bacterium | reverse complement strand
GATAATATAAATTCCGGATTGAAAATTACTACGTTGCAACTCGTAAGTTCTATTGTTTGGCTCTGAAATAGATATTAATCTACCGGTAATCGAATAAACTTTACATCTTTCAATTTCGTGTTCTGTTGAAACTAATTCAATTGTTGAATGTTTGTACCGAACAGATAATTCATTATCAAGTTTAATCTCTTTAATTGAAGTTGTTAAATCAAGATCGGATAACGCAATTTTTAAAACTTTTCCTTTACCAAGCGCATATAAAGAATCATTTAGAACTTCGCCAATACTGTAAATCGTTGTTTCTGCAGATGGATCTTGCCAGGTTGCTCCACCATCGTTTGTAAAAAATGATTTTGATGTTGAACCCATAAGTAGGAATGAGTTTTTATCTAACTTGTACAAATCACTGGCTCCAGAAATTCCCTCAAATTTGGAAAAAGTATCACCTCCATCTGTAGTAATAAATACACCTTCGGATGTTGGAATATAAAATTCGTTTATATTTACAAGAATTACGTCATTTAAGAAAATACTGCTGTCGGTGTTTGCAGCCACAATGTTTGGGTATAAGTCGGTAAAATTTATACCTCCATCAGTAGTTTTTAGTAATATCTTGAACCCAGCAATATATCCGGTGTCTCCAATGAATTCAATTCCATTTACAAAAGAATTTTCAAAGTCTTTTGTAATAGAAACCCAACTATCGCCACCATCTGTTGTCTTGAAAACTCTACCTCTATCTTCTTCTTCTCCTGTAGTTAAATTCTCAAACCACTTTGCATAAAGATATGCTGTGTTAGCATTTACACATTCAATTGTAGAAGGGTTTAATCCCCAACAATTTTCGAGTTGTGGGTTTTTAGTTACATCGTCCCCCTCGTTCTCTCCAATTTTAGATATATCAAGAAGTGAATAAGTAGCCCAGTTGTCATTAGTTTTAAGAACTAAACCATCCATGTACAAATTGTTAACTGAATCTATATCAGAAAGGTCTGCAATTTTAAAAAGACGAACAACACTATATGCGTTATCATTGTTAGCACTAATATCATTAAAATCTATTTCAATATCTTCTTCGTAATCGTTAGGAAGATTGACTGGAATCCATGTTTGACCACCATCACTTGTTTTTTTGCAAACTTCGCCATATGTTGCAATTACCGCAGTACTTTCATCGTAGATGGTCATTTTTTGAAGGATCTCACCATCATTAATTGTTACATTTAACCAGTTATTATTTTTTGCAAGTAAGTCGGTAACTGCAGTTTTGTATGCAACTGATTTTGCAAGACCGTACAAAGTATCACCCAAAACTCCACCTATTTTATAACAAGTATTACCTGGATAACAGTTTGTCCATGAAATCCCATTATCAGTTGAGATTTTTGATTTTGATGAATTTCCGAGAACAACCACGCTCGAATCATTTAAAATGTACAAATCGTTTCCACCATCAATTCCTTCTAATTTTGTAAAAGTGTCACCGCCATCATCAGTTCTGAAAATTCCATCCGTAGTTGTAGTAACATAAAAACTGTCTGGACTTACTACTGTAATTGCACTAATATATAAACTGCTATCAGTTCCAACAGCCAGATTCGGATAAATATTCGTAGTAGTATCTGTGACTATATTCATTTTATAAAGTGCTTCAAAACCACCTATTAACGCCACAGAATCCTGTATAATAATTGAAGTAATAATATGTGTTCCTAATCCGGTAACAACTGTTTCCCAAATTTCCCCACCATCTTTTGTTAGAAATACGCCACCCCGTTTAACTCTTTTCCCACTAGTAATATCATACCAACCTGCGTAAACAAGTAAAGTGTCAGCATTAAATGCACCAACAGCATGAAAATCTTTTTCGTACGAACCTTTCGCATTTGGATTAACAGAAGTATCATCGCCAGTTCCAAGTTTTGTAACATCTAGAACAGTCCAGTTAGTACCTTCGTCAACCGATTTTAAGAGAACCCCACTTGTGTAAACGTCTGTAAATCCTCCCGAAGGATGATTCACAATTATTGACCTTTTTGATGACAGAAAGGTAACATCATATGCCGAACTCATTCCCATAAAATCAAATTCTGGATCAAACGCTCTAACGTCAGTCCAGTTTTGTCCTTTGTCAATAGATTTTTTGAAAGTATTATCATAACCAATTAGAACACTTGAAGTATCCCCGGTTACAGTCATTCCTTTAATATTATTGCCTTCAGAAATTATTTCTTCTACCCAATCGAATGTTGCCTGCTGCGCATTGGCAAAAAGTGTGATCAGACTAAAAAATATTAAAAACGTAAAATTTTTCATGCAATATATTTTTGGTGAATTTTGATTTTTGTTTATCATAGTTTACTTTTTTATGTCTTTATAATCTTTTAGTTCTGCAGAAAAATCAAACATATTTATAACTTTTCCTTTTTCCCCACTCGAGTACGAAATTGTTAATGTATCGCTTAACAGTGCGGCTTTAATATTTTCGATTGTGGTTATTGTATCCACGTACGAAATTTTTGCAATTTCTTTATAGTTTTTGTTTAATTCTGTTTCGAATTCAACAACTCCGTAGTCGTTAGAAAGGTGACTAACAATGTACGAAAACCGATTTTTTAATTTAATGTTTTCACCTAGTGGTAACAGGAATGTTTTTATAACATCATCGGTGTAATTGTTTTTATGATTAAAATTGTTTTTGTAAGGTGTAAACAGTGTGTAAATATACTCTTCGCGAGAAATTGTAAAATACTCCGGGTTACCCGAAATATCGTACTTTAATTCAATTGTTTTTGTTCCACTTTTTAATTCGTAAGTTAATGTTTCCGATTCAATAATAGAAAGTAATTCTTCTTTGTTTACTATCTCTGCCGGGAAATATATTTTCACAATTACAGGGCAGTCGAATTCGGAAATAACTCCAACAGCATTAGTTTTTTGCTTTAACAGAAGAGACAAGTAACTAAAATCGAAACTATCGAAAAAATTCTCGAGTTTTAAAGAAACACCATAAATATTTTTAACTCCTTTTGCCAAAGGTTTAAGAGGTTGTTTTTGAGGTGTAAAAAGAAGCTCCTGAATTTTATCTTCATTTAATTTATTGGCATTATAGTATAATTTAACCCGGTTATGTTTCACAAAAGTTGCTACTCCGTATACGCCATCAACCTGTTTCATTTTATTTGCAAATGCCATCGAACTGCCATAGCATTTAATATTTTTTAATCCCGATTGAGTAAAAATCTCGACATCTGTCATTTCCTCAGTTTCATACCACTTTAAGTCGATTGTTGGAATTTCCCAAACACTTCCCATAATTAATCCAAATACAACCAAAGCAACTAATGCGAATACCGGCAGCCACTTTAAACTTTTCTTTTTATTAATTGTGAGCGTATTATTTTCCGGGCAAACCAGCAAGCAGTCGCCACACAAATTACAATCAACATGTTTAACAGTTTCAACAGCTGCAACATCAATTCCTTGTGGGCATTTTATTGTACACATTTGGCAATTGGTACAAGATGTTGTGTCTCTAGTGATTTTGGCGATGGGGAAAACCCGACTTTTTTGCCCGAATAGTTCTATTATATAACCTCCTACACTTGCAATTGCTAGAGGCCAAACGTAACTTGTTTCGATGCCTATTTTTAGTAGAATAATATAAACTACAAGTATTGTAATAAAGAAGAAGGAGAACTTAAAAATATTAGAAATAGCTCCCAACGGACACAAATATTTGCACCAAAAGAGACGGATGAATATTGAACCGAAAACCACAAGTACAATAGAAATGATGGCATAGAGTATAACAACATCGTTATCGAATCCTGAAGCTAGCGCATAATACGGGTCGAATTTTTTGCAGAATAGTTCGTTAGATTGTAGAGTAAAATATACGGTTATAAAAAGTAAAATGTATTTTATTGAGCGTAAAATTTTATCTGCTACACCTTTAATTGTGAACCTTACTTTTAGTTTGTCTCCCAGTTTTCCTAACAATTCACTAACAGTGCCAATTGGGCAAATAAACGAGCAAAATAACTTACTAAAAAGGAGTATTCCAATAAATAAAAGTACTCCCATTATAATTTGTGCGCTTGTCATTGTACACGAAAGCGCCTGATTTAACAGGTAGCTTCCCAATGCTTGCAAACCACCAAACGGACAATAAGCTTCAAAATCGGGAGTAGAAATATTTACGAATTTTGGAAAAAAGAATAAAACCAGAATAAAAAGAATAACTCCCAATTGAATGGTAATTCGTGGCCAGTTATTTTTTTTATTTTTTATTTTCATTAATTAGCGTTTATCAACGGTTGCTTTATCCGATGACTTATAAATATTCATTTCTATTAAAGCATTTATTGCATCTTGATTTGTGAGATATAGATCGCCATCTTCTTCGTCCCAAATATCTCCCTTATACAGTCCCATTTTAGTGCAGTTTTCAACTTCTACCAAACTTACAGACTCGAGAGCTTTCATCTTTATTGCATCTTTTTGTATTTGTAAGATTTTTGCCTTAATTGGTTTTCCTTTTATCATATTTTTATTTTCATCAATTTGAACAATTAAACCGTAACAAATTTTCCCCTTAACTACCCAGTCTGGTACTTTGTTGCTTAATTCATCATTCATTTCTAGTTTCTCCTCTTCGTAATTATACGAAGCAACTTCTTGTTGTTTCTTTTGAGAATTACAACCGAAAATAAACAATAGGGCTAGAATAGTTATTTGTAATTTTTGGTTTTTCATAAATGTTTTTTTCTAAGAATGCTAATTTAATTTTATTCAATGGATTTTACAATGATAAATCACAATTGATTAAATAAAATTTTCCACAAAAAAAGCCACCTGCTCGTCGATTGACAAACTGGTGGCTTTAATATTCTTTTTAGTATTTATTTGCTACTAACTGCTTTTTATTTCGATTTCTTAAAATCCGTTAATAATTCCGATAAAATCTTCTGCTTTCATAGATGCTCCTCCAATTAAACCACCGTCAACATCTTTGTTTGCAAATAGCTCTTTTGCATTACTTGGTTTGCAACTTCCACCATATAAAATTGAAGTTCCTTCAGCAATTTCATTTCCAAATTTATCAGCAATTGTGGAACGAATAAAAGCATGTATTTCTTGTGCTTGATCAGAGCTGGCAGTTACTCCTGTTCCTATTGCCCAAATTGGTTCGTATGCAATTACAATTTTTTTGAAATCGTCAGTAGATAATCCAAAAACTGTTTCATCCAATTGGTTTTTTACAAATTCGTTTTGTGTTCCTGCTTCACGAATATTCAAAGCTTCACCACAACAATATATCGGAGTTAATCCGTTTTCCAAAGCCAATGCAACTTTTTTGTTTAAAGTTTCGCTGGTTTCTCCATAATATTCGCGTCGTTCCGAGTGACCTAAAATCACATATTCTGCTCCGGTAGATTTTACCATTTCGGCAGAAATTTCTCCTGTGTATGCTCCTTTAGCTTCGGCTGCGCAATTTTGTGCGGCAACACCTATTCTTTCGGTATTTACAGTTTCAACAACTTTTGTGATGTGGGTAAATGGTGTTCCCAGAACCACAACAACATCATCGGCACCTTCTTTTGCTACTACTGTGTTAACTGCTTTTGCTAACTCAACACCTTCTTGCAAGTTTGTATTGCATTTCCAGTTTCCTGCTACTATTTTTTGTCTCATATTATTGTATTTTTTTTGTTATAAACTAATCTATAGATGCAAATTTAGTAGATAGAATGTTATTTATTTAAATAGCCGTTTACGGACAATAACAATTAACTATTTATTCATTCATAAAATTTTTTTGAAATTCTTCCGGAGTTGGAATATCATTGTAGTGCCATTTGCCAAGAATATTTCCATCTTTAATTACTAATAATCCTGGATTGGAACGAATAATTGTTTTAAGTGTAATTTCATCGCTATTAAAAAATTCATATGGTGCGCCAGTTTCATCTGCAAATGCAATTGTTTCTTCCGGAATAGTAGAAGTTAGACAAATAAATGAAAGCTCATTGTCTGTTGCCCAGTTTGCTAGTTCATTAATTTGGGGTTGAGTTTTTATTTTACTCTTATTTAAGTCGTATGCAACTAACATAAAAGTATAGTTTTCATCATAAACAAAAAAATCGATAATATTTTCGCCATCGGGAGTTTCTATTGTAAAATCATGAATTGGAGGTTCGTAGCCTTTTTGAATAAGTTTTGAATTTAGATGGTCGTACTTCCAGTTCAAAGTGTCGCTCCAGGGATAATTTTGTTCCGAAAATTTTTTCACTTTTCCGGTGTTTAAATTCTTGTAGTAAAAAATATTTTCATAAATTTCTTTTTGTGCATTTTCTGGAGTTGACATCGCATCCGGAATATTTACTCCAACTTTAAAAGGTCTAAAATCGACGATTGGTAAATGATTAAATGAATAAAAAACAATAACAGAATAAACTATAAGTGTTGTTCCACTGAAAAGGAAAGAAAATCGTTTTTGTTTAGTGTTCTGCTTTTGTTTTCGGTATATGAAAACAATTATTGCAAAAATTATGAGGAGTGTGTTTTTGTAAAATGTTTCCCAGTTAGTAATAACAATTGCATCGCCAAAACAGCCACAATCGGTTACCGGATTTTTTATTGCAATCCAAAGAGTTAGTGGCAAAAAAAATCCCATAAAAAGTAGTCCTAGCCACGAAAAAAAACGCAAAGCCCAATTAAAAATAAATGCAATGCCAATGGTAAATTCAGTAAAAGCTAACAATATTCCAAGCGGGAATGAAGCCCAAATTAACCACTCTAATCCCATGGCATTAAAATAGTCTGTAAATTTATATGCTGCGCCCCAAGGATCAATTCCTTTTACAAATCCTGAAAAAACGAAGGTAATTCCCAAAATAATTCGGGCAATATGAAATAATATCTTCATTGCTATTTTGTTAAATTAATTGTTCCCGTTTGCTTATGTCAACAGGAACTCATATTTATAAATTATTGGATTCAAATTGGAATTTATTCATCTTTAAATTCTAGCTTAATCATGGCAAAAACAGCATAATTAATCATGTCGAGATAATTCGCATCTATACCTTCCGAGATTAATGTTTTACCTTGATTGTCTTCAATTTGTTTGGTTCGTTTAATTTTCATCAGAATCAAATCGGTGTAAGAGCTAATTCGCATATTTCTCCATGCTTCTCCATAATCATGGTTTTTTGCCATCATTAATGTTTTCGCTTGTTCAAAATAGCTGTCGTATAGTTTCTGCGTTTTTTTATGTGGCATCTCTTCGTCTAGTGCCCCCAACTCCAGTTGAATTAACCCAATAATTGCATAATTTATAATTCCAATAAATTCAGGTTCTATTCCTTCGTCAACTTTAGCAATACCTATTTCTTCTATACTTCTGATTCTTTGAGCCTTAATGTATATTTGATCTGTTAACGAAACTGGTCGCAATATTCGCCAAGCAGTACCGTAATCAGTCAATTTTTTTAAAAAAATATTACGACAAATCGAAATTATCTTGTCATATTGTTGAATTGTTTTCTCCATCTTTTTAAAACTATATTATATGTTTTGTTATTAGAAATTTGCTTTTCTATAAAATGTAAATTTAATCTTTTGCCATGAAATTATGCAGATATTTTTATTGATTTATTAAAACATTTAAATATTGTAAGGTTTTGATTACATTTGCGTTCATCATTTTGTTTAACTAAAAAGCTTTATAAACATGTTGATTACACAATCGGCAAGTAAATTCCTAAAAAGAAAAAATACAATTAATGTTGGTGGCGAACTCATAGATTTTACCACACCAAATGTTATGGGAATCGTAAATGTTACACCCGATTCGTTTTACAACGGTGGAAAAATGGATGATGAGAACGTATTGCTCACTGCTGTTGAAAAAATGATTAAAGAGGGGGCACGAATTCTTGATATTGGCGCTGTTTCTACACGTCCGGGTGCGCAAGTTGTTTCGACAAAAATTGAATTGGGACGATTGTTGCCTGCTGTTCAGGCAATTCGGAATAGTTTTCCAAAAATGCCACTCTCCATCGACACATTTCGTTCATGGGTAGCTGTGCGAGTTATAGACGAAATTGGCCCAATTATCGTAAATGATATTTCGGGGGGAACTTTGGATTCAAAAATGTTTGAAACAATTGGTAAAATGCGTGTTCCGTATATTTTGTCGCACATTCAGGGTACGCCAAATGATATGCAGAATAATCCTCAGTACAGCGATATAATAAAAGATATTTCAACTTACTTTGGAGAAAAAATTAAACGATTGACTAAATTTGGAGTGTTAGATATAATTATCGATCCCGGATTTGGGTTTGGCAAAACGGTGGCTCATAATTACGAATTGTTAAACCGATTAGATTCATTTAAAGTTTTTCAGCTTCCGGTATTGGTTGGTGTTAGTAGAAAATCGATGATTTGGAAAGCTTTTAATACCACTCCCGAAGAAGCGTTAAATGGAACTACAGTTGCAAATACTTTGGCACTTATGGGCGGAGCCGATGTTTTGCGTGTTCACGATGTGAAAGAGGCAGCTGAGGCAATTACTATATTTTCAGAAATTAAAGCAACAATTAATTAATGCTAGCATTTATTACCATCCGGTTTTTAGACATACTCGATATTGTATTGGTAGCTATTTTGCTTTATCAAGTTTATAGGTTAATTAAGGGCACTGTAGCATTTAATATTGTAATTGGTATGTTCTCGTTATACCTGCTTTGGTTGGTTGTTGGTGCGCTAAATATGGAGCTTTTAGAGTCGATAATGGGATCGTTTATCGGAGTTGGTGTACTTGCTTTAATTGTTGTTTTTCATCCCGAAATACGGAAATTTCTCGTATTTATTGGTACAAATTATAATGTAAACCGGGTGCTTTCGCTCGATAAATTATTTGGTGCCGGCAAATCTAAAACCATTAATCACCAGCAAATAGATATTTTAGTAGATGCATGTATTTCTATGGGAAAATCAAAAACCGGAGCTTTGATTGTGATAGCTGGAAACTCTGAATTAACAGACCAGATAATAACCGGTGAAAAATTAAATGCTAAAATTTCTTCGACTTTAATAAGAACGATATTTTTTAAAAACTCACCTTTGCATGATGGAGCAGCAATTATTAAAGGCAATAAAATATCGGCCGCAGGTTGTATTCTTCCATTAACTCAAAAAGAACTTGATAAAGCATTGGGGTTAAGACATCGTGCTGCCGTTGGTATTACAGAAATTACCGATGCCATTTGTATAATTGTTTCAGAGGAGCGTGGTTATATTTCACTTGCTAAAAATGGAGAAATAAAACGAAGACTTTCAAAAGAAACACTTACTAAACTTTTGGGTGAGAATATCCAGAATCCAAAATAATATAATCTGAACCTTTTTTTATTTATTTGACTGAAACTTTTTTGAGAATTTCATTTTCTACAACATTAGTCAAAACTGATAACTTATTTAACGATGAACAAAATTTGCAATTTATTCAATATAAAATATCCAATTATTCAAGGAGGAATGGTTTGGTGCTCTGGTTGGAAATTAGCATCGGCTGTAAGTAATGCCGGCGGCTTAGGTTTAATCGGAGCCGGTTCGATGCATCCCGAAACTTTGGAAAAGCATATTATAAAAACCAAAGAAACCACGTCAAAACCATTTGGCGTAAATGTTCCTTTAATGTATCCCGAGGTAGATAAAATAATGGAGATTATCGTACGACATGAAGTGCCGATAGTTTTTACTTCGGCTGGTAATCCTAAAAAATGGACAGGCTGGTTAAAGCAAAAAGGTATTAAAGTGGCGCATGTTGTTTCTAGCTCGGTTTTTGCTGAAAAGTGTGAAGCTGCTGGAATAGATGCAATTGTAGCTGAAGGTTTTGAAGCAGGTGGACATAATGGGAGAGAGGAGACTACTACATTAGCATTAATTCCTTCGGTGAGAAAAATAACCGGTTTACCACTACTTGCTGCTGGCGGAATTGCAACCGGAGAAGCCATGCTGGCTACCATGATTCTTGGTGCAGATGGAGTTCAAATAGGTTCGGCTTTTGCAATCTCTGAAGAGTCGTCGGCACACCCCAATTTTAAAAAGCTAATAACACAAATTGGTGAAGGAGAAACCAAACTTACTTTAAAAAAGCTTGCGCCTTCTCGTATTGTAAAAAATCAATTTTTTGAGCAAGTTAGTGAGGCCGAAAATTTGGGAAAGACAGCAAAAGATTTACTTTTATTGGCAGGAAAAGGACGTACTAAAAAGGGCATTTTCGAGGGAGACATAGAAAATGGGGCAATGGGAATTGGACAAGTATCAGCACAAATTACCGAGGTTATTCCAGTTGCAGAAATAATGCAAAATTTAATTTCGGAATATAACTCAGCAAAAGATGAAATAGAGATTGATGAGCGTTATGCTTTTTAGTTTAATTTTTAAAAAGCACGCTGATGAAAAAATCTGCATAGATTTAGCTATAACCCGCATCATCTGTGTTCCATTTCTTTACTGTTGAAATGGATTCTCAGGTTTAGTGCATTCGTCTAGATTATAATACTGCATTGCAATAAAAGTTGCTGGAATAATCCAAAGTAACGACGATATTATAGTTGAAATTCCTGTAACTATCCAATACCAATTGGGATAATTAAGTACACCTGTATCTTTTACGCCGATAATACTTGTAGAAATTCCAGTTATCATTGCCGGAAGCGAGAGTACAAAACCAGCTGCCCAAATTATTACTATTCCAATAATATTAATTAGCAAAGTGTTCCACCATTGCGAGTTAACCAAATTCCATGAACGCGACATTGCATTGCTTAGCCCCTTTTTTTCAAAAACAACAATCATTACAAGAATCGAAAATGTATTTGCAAAATATATTCCAGGAACAATGCACAATACAATTCCAATCATGGTTAGAATAAATACAACAAAGCCTGCTCCCAGTGCAAGAAGACTATTGGAAAAAAGTAGCGACTTAACTTCGGATAGATCAAAATTACCTTTGCCTTTTTTAATATAAATTTCGATGTAAGAATAGTAAGTGCCAATTAAAAGTGATTGTACAAAAATACCAAAAAGCGAGAAAAGAAATATATTTGTATAAACAGGACCAATATCTGCTAGCATCTTTTCCGGGTCGGAGAAATCTACAACTCCAATTACCTTCATTTGAATAAACACCTGAACAATTCCGTAAAGAATCAGAAAAGGTAAAACGTATGTTATAATCAATGAGGAGATAGGTTTGTATTCCTGTTTTATAAATTCAAACGAGTCGGATAGAATATCGCCCAGCTCTCTTTTTTTTCTGAATTGAATCTCTTTTTCTATCATATAAAATATAGATAATTAATAATTTAGTGACGATTTAGATTTCTTAAAAAGCTCCAATTTGCAAATCTCAAATAAATTTCAAAATAAAATTACTAAAAGGTGTAATACATTAATGATGAAATGAATTGAATTTTGTTTTTGTAATTTGAAATTTTCTAAACGAATTTATTGATAGAAAAAATCATAAAACTTCTTATTTATATTCGTTTAGTCGAAGGTTTGTTTTTCTATTTTATATTTATTCCGGTCGCTGGCACTTCTCGAAATGAGTTCGCCTAGAAAACCTCCCATAAAAAACTGTGCGCCAATAATCATTGATGTTAAAGCGATATAAAAATAAGGACTGTTTGTTATTAAATCCCCTAATATTCCGTGCTTAATTTGGATTATTTTTTGAATACCAAGCCAAATAGTTGCGGCAATTCCTACCATAATCATAATTACACCCAAAATTCCAAAAAAATGCATGGGGCGTTTTACAAATCGCGATATAAAAGTAACAGAGAGCAAATCTAATGGTCCACGAATAAAACGTTCGAGCCCAAATTTGGTAACTCCATATTTTCTCTCGCTGTGAATTACAATTTTTTCGCCAATATTTTTATAGCCTGCCCATTTTGCTAGAACAGGAATGTAGCGGTGCATATCACCATAAACTTCTATGCTTTTTATTACATTTTTACGGTACGATTTTAACCCGCAGTTCATGTCGTGCAACTTTATGCCTGTCATTCTGCGAACTGTCCAGTTGTATAATTTACTCGGAATATTTTTTGATAAAACTGGATCGTGCCGTTTTTTCTTCCAGCCCGAAACCAAATCAAATCCGTCCTCTTTTACCATTCTGTATAGTTCGGGTATTTCGTCGGGACTATCTTGCAAATCGGCATCCATAGTGATTACTACATCGCCTTGCACCACATCGAAACCACAAAACAGTGCAGCCGATTTTCCGTAGTTGCGCCTGAATTTTATACCTTTTATAAACTCGTTTTTTGTCTGAAGTTCTTCTATTACAGCCCACGAATTATCTTTGCTTCCATCATCAATCATAACTATCTCGTACGAGAAGTTATTTTCGTCCATTACTTTTTTAATCCAGGCCGCCAATTCAGGAAGCGATTCCTCTTCATTAAAAAGAGGAACGACTACGGAAATATCTATTTGCTTCAAATTAATAATTTTTTATTCAGGAACCTCGTCACTAGGATTCTTTTTTGTAAATATGGCTGTAACTAGAGAAACTATAGTGCCGATAAATGCGCCACCAACAACAGCCATTGCTGCCATAATAGGAGGTTTTTGGAATTTAGTTGCCATATCAACTACCATCTCCATTTGATCTTCAGAAACCTGTCCTTTTCTCATAATTTCTTCTTCAGTAAAAATTCTTAATTGATCTTGCAGTGATGGGTCGATAACTTCATACAGCAAATAAGTGTAAATACCAGAAATTATTGATGCGAATACCATAGTTAAAAGTCCAACGCCAAATGCTTGCCCATAAGTCATTTCGCCTCCTAATGTTTTTTTATAACTAATTTGCGCAAGTACAACACCGGCAATTATTATTGGGTAAGTTAAATACTGAGCAACTTTTGAGAAGGGATTACCCATAACATAGAAGACTACAGAAGTTAGTATAAATACAATACCAAGATAAACTCCTGTTGTTAATGCTGATTTCCAGACTGAAGAAGATTGTTGTTCCATAATAGTTTGTTTTTTT
>DAOVTY010000163.1 GCA_030632865.1 Bacteroidota bacterium | reverse complement strand
GTAATTCGATATAACCAAGTTGAAAATTTTGCTGTACCCTTAAAAGTATGTAACGAATTGTATACTTTAATAAAGCTTTCCTGTGCCATTTCTTCAGCATCTTCTCTATTTCTAAGAACTTTTAATGCAATGGAAAATACGATATCCTTATATTTTTCAACTATATACGAGAAGCTATTAGTTTGTCCACTTTTAACTTTCTCAATATAATAAATATCGTCTTTTTCTTCCATCTGTATCTTTGACGTAAATTCATTAACCAAGTTACAAATTATTCAATAAAAATAAATATTCTGAAAGTTGTAACCACATATATAAAACTACGTCAAAAGGTCAGAAAACAAAATATAAACAATTTAAAATTGAATATCATGGAAGGAATTTTTGTACCAATCTCAATGTTTTTAATGATTTTTGCAATATTGTATGTCTATTATACAACAAGATCTAGAGAACGATTAGCACTCGTTGAAAAAGGAATGGATGCTAATATTTTTAAAATGGATCCGGCAAGAAGAGAAGTGGATTTAGTAAAATGGGGAATTTTTATGATTGCTCTTTCAATTGGAGTTGTAACTGGGTTTTTACTTTCTAACGTAATAAACGAGGTGGTTGCATTCTTTACAATGATTTTGCTTTTTGGAGGATTAGGATTAATAATTGCCTATTTTGTTACCAACTCATTATCTAAAAATAAGTAGAAATATTAAACAAATTGTAATACGGATGAGAATTTTCTTATCCGTATTTTTTTGTCAAGAGTTTTGGTTTATGATTAGTATTATTCAGTGTAAAACTGAATTGCTTTTCTAATTGCCTCCTCGCAAACAGGACAAAATCCATCGGCATTATTACTTTTCATTCGGCAATCTAAAACCGGACTATAAATCCCTTTACTCAAGTATCCACCACCTTCGTAAACCCCAACGGTATTTTTGTATTTTGCTTCGCGCGGCGTAGGAACCGAAACTGAATCTGCAATCAACTCTTTCCATTTAGAATCGAAATCTACTAGCGTAGTTAAATTAGGTTCCCATGGTTCAACCTCCAAGTTGTAAAAATCTTCGTAGGCAACCGACGAGTTATAATATTCGTCACCTAAACCTGCAAATCCATGCCCAAATTCGTGAGTAAAAACCTCTTCCGTCAATCTATTATCAGAAGTGCAAACCGACACAAAATTGTAAAATCCACCTCCACCGTAACGCTCTGTGTTTACCAAAATGTAAATATGGTCGTAAGGAACAACTGCTGCAGCATCATAAATAGTTTTCATGTCGCTTGTTGTTAAATACCTATCAACATCGAAGGTGTAGAAAGTTGAATTAAAATGGGTATTTTTATAAATGCCTTCTCCAGGAATATCGGTGCCCGACTCGATAGACGGTGTAAGAATAGCTGTAACATTAAAACTCGTTTTCTCAGATTTAAATGGTTCTGTATCGAATAAATACTGTGTTACACGTTTCGCATCTTCTACAAATTTATACAATTCAAAACTTGTATATCCCTCAGCTAAAATAACCAAATCTACTTTGTTCTCAGCATTTCCACTTTTAATAATATTAACTGTTTCAAACTGAGTTTCAGTTTCTGATAAAATAAAATAATTGTTCGGGTTAATTTCAGTTTTATAAATAGTTTTGAAATCTCCTTCCCATTGTAGCGCATCAATTTCGAGCCTGATTTCTTTTTTAGGAAACGGGAATATTGCTGCCTGATAAAAAGTTTTATTAATCTCTTTTGCCTCTGCAGTGGTTTGCCACTCTTGAAAAAGGGTGCTAAATCCTTTTGAAAATATTAAACTGTCCGATTTCAAATCGAAAACCCGAAAACGATAAGTTCCATAATTAAATGGGTCTGTTAAATTTGTTTTCGAGCCTGCCCAGTAAGGTTCTTGTTTTATCTGTTCCGGATAAACGGTAACATTTTTATTGTTGCCACCCAATAAAAAATCAAACCGCAACGATTTATTATCAAAATACTTATTGTAATCTATCTGAGCAAAAGTGAAAATAGGGAAAATTAAAATAATTAATAGAATCTTTAACTTCATATCAACCACATTTATTATTTTTGGTGAAATTAATAATTATCATCAATCATATTATGGGAAATGGTTATATTTTTTTATTGAATTACTTACGTGATTTACCCGGAACACAATTTGTGGCAAAACCTTTAGCCGCTTTTATTTGTATTCTGTTTATTGTTTTTATTGCTTGGATTGCACATTTTTTAACGCGGCAAATTATTTTACGTATTGTTCATCGGGTTGCTAAAAGTACTAAAACTACTTGGGACGATATTTTGGTGAAAAACAAAGTTTTCAGAGGATTGGCACATTTAGTTCCTGCGTTTATTATTTTTTATACTGCGGATTTTTCATTCCCAGATTTACATCAGGATTTAAGCGAATTGGATATTGCAACTTTTGAAGCATTATCTGTGGATTACTATTTTTCTTTAAAAGGATTTATTGATAGAATAGCACGTATTTATTTTATTGTAATTATTGTTTTTGTTGCCAACGCTGTTCTGAATGCTGCAATGGAAATATATAAAACAACTGAATATTCACATCATCGTCCAATTAAGGGTTACGTTCAGCTATTGAAAATATTTGTTTATTTTATGGCTGGAATTATGACGATTGCTGCCCTTTTAGGAAAGGATCCTACAGTACTATTAGCAGGTTTGGGAGCATTGGCAGCCGTACTTATTCTGGTTTTTAAAGACACAATTCTTGGCTTTGTAGCTTCAATTCAGTTATCGGCAAATAATATGGTTAATATTGGCGATTGGATTGCAATGGAAAGTCACAACGCCGATGGGACTGTTACAGATATTACTCTGAATACAGTGAAAGTTCAAAATTGGGATAAAACTATTTCAACTATACCAACTTATGCGCTTGTTTCTGAGTCGTTTAGTAATTGGAAAGGTATGGAAGAGTCTGATGGAAGGAGAATTAAACGTTCTGTTTCGTTGGATATGAGCAGTATAAAGTTTTGCGATTCAGCAATGCTAAATAGATTTGAAAAGTTTGATTTAATACGCGATTATGTTATTCAAAAAGAAGGGGAATTAAAAAAATATAATAAGCAAAAAAATATCTCTGATGAGGATTTTATAAGTGGTCGCCATCAAACAAACGTTGGTATTTTTAGAAAATATCTTGAGGTATATTTGCACCAACACCCGATGATAAATGTGGAAATGACATTTTTGGTTCGTCAATTACAACCAACCGGGAAAGGGTTACCCATAGAAATTTATGTTTTTTCGAAAGATCAGGAATGGGCAAATTATGAATCTATTCAAGCAGATATTTTCGATCATATTTTTGCGGTAATTCCAGAATTCGAGCTTAAAGTTTTTCAAGAGCCTTCAGGTTTTGATATCTCAAAAATCGGTGGGTTATAATTATTTGTTAAATATTTATTTAACAAAAGTTATGGCAACTTACAGATTGTAATAAATGACTCGTTTTTTGGCAACTATACTTTTCTTTTATAAATATTTCATACATTTGTTTTTCAAATTGAAACTAAGAGGCAATCATTAATATGGATTCAAATAAATATTTAGAGAAAGGAGCGGACATTGATGGTTTGGATGAAAAAATTCTGAAACTGATTACAAAAAATGCACGAATACCGTTTTTGGAAGTTGCTAGAGAGTGCGGAGTTTCAGGTGCTGCAATTCATCAACGAGTGCAACGGCTTTTAAATGTTGGTGTAGTTAAGGGAAGCGAATTTATTGTGAGTCCTCAGAAATTGGGTTACAATACTTGTGCTTACATGGGGATTTATCTGGAAAAAGCAAATTACCATAAAGAGGTTGTTGCTGCTTTGAGGAATATTCCGGAGGTTGTTGAATGTCATTACACAACAGGTCAGTATGCAATTTTTGTAAAAATTCAGACAAAAACAAATAAGCATTTAAAGTTATTAATTGATAACGAGCTTCAGGATGTCGAGGGAATTGCTCGAACAGAAACATTTATTTCGTTAGAAATGGATTTTAAACGACAAGTTCCAATAAAATAAATAATGGCTGGTTAGTTACCAGCCATTTTATTTTTCAAAAAAATTAATAAATTGATTTTGGTGGTTGCTGTACGTAATCGTAAGATTCGTCGTGTTGACTAATATCGAGTCCTATTTTTTCCCCTCGGGGCGAAATTCTAAGAGGAACAAGCATATCGGTTATTTTATATAATAACAATGAACCTCCAAATGTGAAAACCCCAACAATTACCAATGCGAGTAAATGAAATAAAAATGTTGTTATTTCTCCATGTATTAGACCAACTTCGTCTGCAAAAATAGCAGTTGCTAGCATACCAACAATTCCTCCCATTCCATGAGCAGGAAACACATCTAAAGTATCGTCTAACTTTGATTTTGTTCGAAGTGCTATTGCATAATTGCTAACAATTGCAGCAATTACCCCGATAAAAATACTTGCACCAACACTTACAAAACCTGCTGCTGGTGTAATGGCAACTAATCCAACAACTAATCCAATTGAAGCTCCAACTGCCGACGGCTTTTTGCCTTTTGCTGCATCGTAAAATATCCACGTTAACATGGCAGCTGCCGAAGCTGTATTTGTATTTACCAAAGCAGATGCTGCAATTCCATCAGCAGCAAGTGCCGACCCTGCATTAAATCCAAACCAGCCGAACCAAAGCATGCCGGCTCCTAATAAAATGAATGGAATATTAGCCGGTTTAAAATGTTTATTGGAATCCTTTCTCCTACCCATAAACATAGCACCTGCCAAAGCGGCAAATCCTGCCGACATGTGAACAACCGTTCCTCCCGCAAAATCAAGCACTCCCCAGTTTCTTAAGAATCCATTTGGATGCCACGTCCAGTGGGCAAGTGGTGCATAAATAAAAATTACAAATAGTACCATAAATAACATGTAAGCTCTAAATCTTACTCGTCCGGCAAAAGATCCGGTTATTAGTGCTGGAGTAATTATTGCAAATTTTAATTGAAACATAGCAAATAGAGCAAACGGAAAAGTTGGTGCAAAATCGGGATGTGTGCCTCCACCAACTCCTCTGAACATAAAAAATGTTAATGGGTTTCCAAATAACCCATAATTCTCGCCCCCAATACTTTCGCCAAATGCAATACTAAAACCAACTAAAACCCATACAATGCTCACAATTCCCATTGCAATAAAACTTTGTAACATTGTGGAAATAATATTTCTAGATTGGGCCATTCCCCCATAAAAAAATGCAAGACCTGGAGTCATCAATAAAACTAGCGCAGTTGCAGTTAGCATCCAAGCTGTGTCTCCTGGAGAAATGTTAGAGTAATCTTGAACACCCATTCCTGTTGGGATAAATACACCCAATAATGCAACAACTACTAGTAGCGCTAATAATATCTTCCAACTAACCGATTTCCTTATATTCATTTTATCGTATTCTTAAGTATTTACTACTTTATGCTATAATGAGCAGTGATTATGTGATAAAATTAAGCTAAATGGACGAATAAAATAGAATAATGAGATAAAATTGGATGTTTAATTAACTGTTTGATAATAGTGCCGAAATTTTTGATATAAATAATTATCTGTTTCCAATTTGTTACTTATACATTCTTGCTTGTTACATATGTTGGAATTATGTTAGCGATTTATTACTTTTAGTGGAAATTTGTAAGTTATGACATTAAGAAATAAATTGGACGAAGTTGATTTAAAAATCCTGAATATAATTACAAAAAATGCCCGTATTCCATTCAAGGATGTTGCGGTTGAAGTTGGAATTTCAAGAGCCGCAGTTCATCAAAGGGTTAATAGAATGATTGATTTGGAAGTTATCGTTGGTTCAGGATATCAAATTGACCCTAAAAAAGTAGAATTTAAAACGTGTACATATATAGGGATTTTTCTTGATAAAGGAGGCCTGTTTTCAGGAGTTGTAGAAGATTTGAAACGAATACCGGAGATTGTTGAGTGCCATTATACAACCGGGCAATATGCTATTTTTATAAAAGTATATGCCAAAGATAACGAGCATCTGAAAACAATATTGAGTAAGCAAATTCAGAAAATTTCGGGGGTGGCAAGTACCGAAACATTTATTTCGTTAGAAGAGTCGTTTAAACGAACAATTCAAATCAAAAGCTCTATAGTGCCATTAAAAAAAGTGCTTTTGTAGAGGAGTGAGCATTTCCGTAATTGTTCTTATAAGATTAAATATTACGTTGTCTCACTGCTTCATAAATCATTAAAGCAGCAGATACCGAAACATTTAAAGATTCAATTTTACCGAGAATTGGTATTTTTAATTGTTCGTGAGTATTGTTTAAAATTTGCTGCGAAATACCATACTCTTCAGAACCCATTATAATTCCAACAGGACAATTTAGGTCGGTTTCGGTATATAATTTATTGCCTTTTTCGGTAGCTGCAACAATGCGAATGCCTGAGTCTATTAAAAATTGAATAGTATTATTAAGATTATTAGACTTGCAAATTGGTAAATAATGAAGTGCTCCAGCCGAAGTTTTAACTGCATCGGCACCAATACGAGCCATTCCTTTTTCAGGAATAATTATTGCATGTACTCCAGCACATTCTGCAGAACGAACAATTGCACCAAAATTACGTACATCAGTAATTTGATCAAGAATAAGTATCAATGGATCTTGCCCACGTTCATATATTCCTGGCAAAATATTTTCAATAATATCAAATACAATTGGCGAAATAAATGCCAAAACACCTTGATGATTTTTCCGAGTTACTCTATTTATCTTTTCAACAGGAACATATTGAGTACTTATATTATTCTCATTAATAAGAGTTTGAAGCTCGTGAAATAATTCATTATCCAACCCTTTTTTAATTAGAATTTTGTCTATTGTTTTACCATTTTTAATGGCTTCAATAACTGATCTAGTTCCAAAAACAAAATCTTCTCTGTTCATTACCACGTTTTTTTATTTATCCAATTTTCGAGCTCTTCGTGTTGTTTTTCCCATTTCTCCATCGTTTGGTTGAGTTTAAGTTTTAAATCATCATAATTATTGAAAATTAATTGGTCTTCTATTTTTTTTGCAGAATTTAGAAGTTTATCAACTTCGATGATTTCATCTTCTATAGATGCAATTTCATTTTCAGTCTCAATTACTAATTTCTCAAGCCTCAAAATACTTTTACTAATCTCTTTTCTCTGATTAAAACTTAATGTAATTACAGAGTTTTTGGAAATTTGTTTTTTAC
>DAOVTY010000167.1 GCA_030632865.1 Bacteroidota bacterium | reverse complement strand
GTAGAAGTACTTGACGCGGATACTGATAATGCACTAACAAACTTCATGGCTCTGGATCTTCCTGAGTGTTTCGGTGACTTCACTTATGATGTTGCTGGTGAAATGGACGGTACTGATATTACAGTTTCTGTTAAGGCTGGAGCTGATGTAAGTGCTCTTGAAGTTTCATTTGATATTCCTGAAAAAGCTACAGTTAGTCCTGCAGCTGGTGTATATGATTTCACTAGTCCTGTTACATTTACTGTAACTGCTCAGAGTGGTGATGAAGCTGTTTATACAGTTACTGTTGTTGAGCGTGCTCCAAGTGGTGACAAGATGATTACTGCTTATTCTATTGGTGGATCAACTGGAACTATCAATCAGTCTAATAAAGTTATTGAGGTTTGGGTTCCATGGTTAACTGATGTAAGCTCACTCGTTGCTACTTATACATTATCTGATGGAGCTAAGTTGACTCATTCAGAAGACACATGGTTCCTCCAGGAGTCTGGTGTTACTTCTAATGACTTCACTACTCCTGTAGCCTATACTATTTGGGCTGACGATTGTACAACGCTTGAGTACTTTGTTATTGTTAAGATTACTCCTAACACAAATACAAGTATTTCCCAATGAGCTGCCAGACCTTCTAAATAGAGTGGTGCGAAATAAGCTACTGCGGCAAGAATTGCAATTCCCAATGCAAATCCAATTCCCGGACTCTGCATTTCGAAATAAATTCCGCCAATAATTCCCATAATTAAAAATCCCGAAATCATTGGATGTACCAGCCAGCCAATTATTTTTTCAATCCACGACGGTTTGTATTCAACAATTGTATATTCTTTAACTCCAACTTTAGATAAAACCTCCGGTATACTTTCTGCCAACCCTTCGCAATATCCATTCTCAATAGCTTCTAAAGGCGTAAAAGTTAACACTTTCCCTGTATCCGAAATTCCTTCAACATAAATACGCTGGTCAACCATCGCTTCTGCAATTAATGGGTCGCGATGCCATTTATAAATAGTATCTGTTCCCGAAATTATTGTGTCTTTCCCGTGTGCCTCGGCAGTTGATCGGATTGTTGAACGCATGTAACTTTGATATTTATCTGGCATGGCCTCACCTGTTTGATTAACCACAGTTGCCGCACCAATACTTCCGCCCGGGCGCATATAAATACTATCGCAGGCAATAGAGATTAACGCACCCGCCGATGCTGCATTATTATCGATAAACACATAAACCGGAATTTTACTTTGCAAAATTCGTGTTCGTATTGAATCGGCATCCACAACTGTTCCACCATAAGTATTCATGTGAATTAGAAAAATATCGGCGTTCAATGAATCTGCCGCATCAAAAGCCTGCATGGTTTGCCGCCAGGTTGCTTTTGTAATTTCTTGTTTGATGTTTAGTTTGTAAACCAACTTACTATCATTTTCCTGAGCAACAAGCAAAAATGTTGCAAATAGAAAAACTACAATCCAGCTATTTCTAAATATTTTTTTCATTCGATTATATTTATTAAGATTCTGATTCGTCAACCAACAAATAGTATTACGTTCTAACGAACTTTGCTACCTCAAAATTTATTTAATTATCATATTTTTTCATATCAACTCCACAGGTTCAAGTTTTCTCGCCAATTCCAAGAATTTATTCATACCAGCTTTTTTATCTTCATCAAAACAAAAACTAATATTTTCAGTAAAATAATCATAAATATTTACCTTCGGGTAATTGTTTTGTTCCATCTCAACTATTTCCGAGATGTTATCAATTCCAAAAGATAGAGCTTCATTAAAATCTTTTTGAAATTCATTCGAAACATTTTTAGTTGCTGCCCAAACCGCAAAAACAAAAGGCAAACCGGTAAATTCAAACCACTCTTCGCTTAAATCGTAACTGTATTTATATTTGTTTTCAATATCAAAAACTCGATCGCCAATTATAACTCCGGCTGTGTTTTCTTTTATTGATTTGTTTTGAAAATCGTTACAAGTATTTTCCCAGTTAAACTCTTTTTTCCAATAAAATTTCGCTAAAACTTTCGCAAGTAAAACCGAACTTCTAGATTGATAATCCATTAAAACAGTTTCGATTTGTGCCAACGGAACATCTGAAACTAAAACCACCGTTTTAACTTTGCCAACCGCACCAATGCAGTAATCACCGATAATTTGGTAATCGTTCAAATCTTCTAACCCGGCAACCGGAATCAATCCAACATCGGCAAGATTATAGCTCAATTTTGTTGCAATTTTTGAAGGAATATCTAAACTCATCTCAAACCTATTTGCAACCAAAGATTTATTTAATCCGTACAAAAACGGTTTACTATTTAAATACGAAACTATTGAAACACGTGTTTTTCCCATCTTATTAAATTTCTCTCTCCTTTAACACCTATCATTTATTAAGGTTTATTGCGAAGTTAGAAATAAGTTTGAAAAGAATATAAATTATTGTAATGAATAGAAAATATCATTAGAATAGAAAAAACTAATCCGCCTAAAATGTTAAATTTGCAATTCATAAAAATAGATATAATGGAACTTAATGCATTAACAGCAATTTCGCCGGTTGACGGCAGATATGGGAATAAAGTTAATAACCTTTGGAAATATTTTAGCGAATTTGCGCTAATTAAGTATCGGGTGTTTACCGAGATTGAATATTTTGTTGCTCTTTGCGAAATTCCGTTGCCTCAGTTAGTAGATGTTCCGCAAGAGAAATTGGTAAAACTTAGAGCTATTAATAAAAATTTTTCTATTGAGGATGCAACTCGAATTAAAGAGATTGAGAGTATTACAAACCACGATGTTAAGGCTGTTGAATATTTTATAAAAGAGGAGTTCGACAATTTAGGATTAACAAAATATAAAGAGTTTATCCATTTTGCGTTAACCTCGCAGGATGCAAATAATACGGCAACTCCAAAGTCGATTCAAGATGCTTTAGAAAACGAATATTATCCATTGTTGCAAGAGCTAATAGAGAAACTGCTTACGCTGTCGATGGAGTGGAAAGATATTCCGATGCTAGCTAAAACTCACGGACAACCAGCATCTCCAACAAAATTAGGTAAAGAAATTAAAGTTTTTATCGAACGGATTATGATTCAGTTGGTGCAATTAAAATCTATTTCTATTGATGCAAAATTTGGTGGAGCAACCGGAAATTTTAACGCTCATTTAGTTGCATACCCAAATATAAACTGGGAAGAATTTGCCAATAAATTCTGTAAAGAAAACCTGAGTTTGAATCGTTCGCAATTCACAACTCAAATTTCTCACTACGATAATCATAGTGCCATTTTTGATGCAATGAAACGCATAAATAATATTATTCTCGATTTAGACCGCGATATTTGGACGTACATTTCGATGGGTTATTTCAAACAAAAAATTAAAAAGGGCGAAGTTGGCTCGTCAACAATGCCACACAAAGTAAACCCAATAGATTTTGAAAACTCGGAAGGAAATATTGGAATTGCAAACGCCGGTTTTGAGCAGTTGGCAGCAAAACTCCCGGTTTCGAGATTACAACGCGACTTAACAGATTCTACCGTAACACGTTTTATTGGCGTTCCGTTTGGGCACACTCTTATTGCAATAAAATCGACATTAAAAGGATTAGGCAAAATTATAATTAATAAAGCTGCAATTGAAAAAGATTTAGAAAATAATTGGGCAGTTGTTGCCGAAGCAATTCAAACTATTTTGCGCCGCGAGTTTTTCCCTAATCCGTACGAAGCATTAAAAGATCTCACAAGAAATAATACAGTGATGAACAAAGAATCTATCCACAATTTTATCGACGAACTTAACGTTGATGATTCTATAAAAGAGGAACTTAAACAAATTACTCCGCAAAATTATACAGGGATTTTTTAGCTTACCAAAAAACCTCCACAAAAAGGAGATACAAATTTATGAAAGAGTTTATAAAATTACTTCGCCGATTTATTCATCCATATAAAACAAAACTTATTTGGAATATTATTTTCAATATTTTAAGTGCAATTTTCGGTGTATTCTCTTTTATTTTAATGAAACCAACTTTGGAGATTTTATTTGATCAAAAAGAATTAATCCTCTCGAAACCAGAGTTATCTTTAAATATTAATTCTTTAACAGATACTTTTAATTTTTATGTAAGTAAAATTATTAGCGAAAGTGGGAGTGAAAAAGCGCTTATTTTTGTTTCAATATTTTTGATTACTGCTGTACTTTTTAAAACCGGATTTTACTATCTCGCCAATTATATTTTAGTTTTTATAAGGAATGGTGTTGTGCGCGACATTCGTTCGTTAATTTATAAAAAGATTTTAAAACTGCCACTAGGTTTTTATTCCGACGAACGCAAAGGAGATATTATGGCGCGAATTACCGGAGATGTTACCGAGGTAGAAAACTCGGTTATGAACTCGATAGAGATGATGATTAAAAACCCAATTCTAATTATTGTTTCTGTTACAGTAATGATTTATATGAGCTGGAGTTTAACAATCTTTGTTTTTATTATGTTTCCGATTGCGGGTTTTATTATTGGGAAAATTGGTAAAAGTTTAAAGAGAGAGTCGAGAAGAGGACAAAATAAAATGGGCGAAATTTTGTCGATTGTTGAAGAGGATTTGTCGGGCTTACGAGTTATAAAATCTTTTAATGCTGAAAACAAAGCACAACAAAGGTTTGATAAAGAGAATAATAATTATCTTGGAATTATGAACCAGTTGATGTGGCGAAGATATTTGGCGCATCCAACTAGCGAATTTCTCGGAACCGTGGTAATTATGTTTGTTCTTTGGTACGGAGGAAATTTAATTTTAAATGAAAAAAGCACGTTAGATGCATCTGGTTTTATTGTCTATCTAGTTCTGTTTTATAGTATTATAAATCCTGCAAAAGCGTTTTCAACTGCACTTTACAGTATAGAAAAAGGGTTGGCATCCATGGAGCGAATTGATGAAATCCTCCTCGCTAAATCGGAAATAGTTGACAAAAAAAATGCAATTGAAATAAACTCTTTTGATTCGGAAATTACTTATGAAGATGTCTCTTTTGCATACAATTCGACCCCAGTTCTCAAAAATATTTATCTTAATATTGAAAAAGGTAAAACCATTGCTTTTGTTGGACAATCGGGCGGAGGAAAAACCACGCTGGTTGATTTACTTCCCCGTTTTTGGGATGTAACAAAAGGAAGAATATGTATCGATGGAAATGATTTGCGCGACATAAAAATGAAAAACCTACGAAACTTAATAGGTAATGTAAATCAAGAACCAATTCTGTTTAACGATACCTTTTTTAATAACATTGCATTTGGAGTTGAAAATGCCAAAACCGAAGATGTTGTAAATGCTGCACAAATTGCTAATGCCCATAATTTTATAGAATCTAACGAAAATGGTTACAACACAAAAATTGGCGATCGTGGCGATAAACTTTCTGGAGGGCAAAAACAGCGAATCTCGATAGCACGCGCAGTATTAAATAACCCACCTATATTAATTCTCGACGAAGCAACTTCTGCATTGGACACCGAATCGGAGAAACTGGTTCAGGAAGCTTTAAGTAATCTTATGAGAAATCGTACCTCGCTTGTAATTGCACATCGTCTTTCTACCATAAAAAATGCCGACTTAATCTGTGTGCTTCACGAAGGAAATATTATTGAACAAGGAACACATGAGGAACTACTTAAAATTAGCGGTCGCTATAAAAAGTTGCATTCGATGCAGATGTTTTAAAATCAGTTTTGTCAACTAATAAAATAAGTCAACATATTTACTCAAATTTTTAGTATAAAAAAAGGGAACAACTTTTCAGTTATTCCCTTTAGTGGGAAGAGGAGGATTCGAACCTCCGAAGGCGTAGCCAACAGATTTACAGTCTGCCCCGTTTGACCGCTTCGGTATCTTCCCGAATATTTTTTGAGCCGAATCCCAGATTCGAACTGGGGACCCCGAGATTACAAATCACGTGCTCTGACCAACTGAGCTAATTCGTCTTTTATTCATTATCAAACTTATTAAGAACGTCCGTTTCGTAAAACAGCGGCGCAAAGTAAACAATTAATTTTTTAATCTGCAACACTTTTTTTAATCTTTTTTACCACCTTTTTTTCTTTTAAAAAAAAGTGGGTAAGCTACCTGTGTCGCACCGCTCAACCACCTACCCTTGCTGCCTTCCGACTCTGGGGGGATTCAGTAGGAGCTGGTCGCACAGGACTTACCCAGCTGCAAAAGTAGAAATTTTATAATTACCACCAAATAAAAAATTATCATTGAGTAATTATTATTAAATTGCTCCTACAAATTCATTAAAATAAACGTTGTATTAAACAAGGTGTAAATCATAAAGAATACTATTAATCAATAATTTACAGCTATTTCAACAAAAATATAAAATAGATTTTTGCAATATTAATACAACATTATCTATGTAAAGCAGAAATAATACTGAAAACGTAGTATTATAGAGAACACAATAAAAAAATAGATTTATGCTTGAATGGTAGAAAAGTAGATTCATTCTATGAAAACAAAAGAGATGAGACAGGGCAGGCTAGTATTTCTGTTAAGTGGAGCAAGCTTAATTTCCCGTCAATAATGCCGTAAAATTTCAAGTAGACATATTCATCATGCAGCAAAATAAAAATAGAAAATCTACCAATAACTCAGTGTCGCAAGCCGCGACCCGGTTTTTCTTGAGGTTCATTGTAGCAAGTTATCTTGCTATTGTTGGGTTTCTGAAGCTTGTTGGGCCAAGGCAAAAAGAATTAAGGGGGGATGAACAGTTTGAAGTTCTTTTGACAGGCACGTTTTACTCTGAGAACTGGATATTATCACATATAAAACCACTTGTTCTCTCCAGGGAGTGCGCACGAGTTATAGTTGTGACGGATTTTCCCTTGCCAACGCTTCCTGGGGTAAAAGTGATCATGCCTTTTTCGTGGACTAGTCGGTTTTTGGGCCACGTACCATCAAGGCTGATCACATTTTTGTGGGCCGGGTTTAGGTGGAGGCCCAAGATAGTCGGCGGTTTTCATCTGTTATTTAACGGGCTGGTCTCTGTTATGCTGGCGCGTTTTATT
>DAOVTY010000307.1 GCA_030632865.1 Bacteroidota bacterium | reverse complement strand
CTCCCACAAATAAGCGGTTGGCCAAATTTATTCCCAAAGTCACTCGCTCCATTAGATGCCTTGATCAGTATTTCTTCAGGAGTTTGGTACAACCAATCGCGCTCTTCGGTGGCTTGTTCCCACGATCGTTCTGCTTCTGTTCGCGGATACGATGTCATATAAACCGCAGTTCCGGCAATTGGTAAACTTCCTTTTCCTCCGGCAATTCTATCTCTAATTTCTCCACCAGTTCCAGTTGCGGCTCCATTAAACGGTTCAACGGTAGTTGGGAAATTATGTGTTTCGGCTTTTAACGAAAGAACGGTTTCAATCTCTTTTATCTCAAAAAAATCTGGTTTGTCCTGAGTTTTTGGCGCAAACTGTTCAACAACTGGTCCTTGCACAAACGAGCAGTTATCTTTGTATGCAGATATAATTGTATTCGGATTTTGCTGCGATGTTTTTTTAATCATCTGAAAAAGTGAAGATTCCATCTCTTTTCCATCAATAATAAAATTACCGTTAAATATTTTGTGTCGGCAGTGTTCCGAATTCACTTGGGCAAAACCATAAACTTCTCCATCGGTTAATAGTCGTCCCATCTCTATCGAAACATTTTTCAAATAATTAATTTCATCATCGCTTAAAGCCAGCCCTTCTTGTTGGTTGAAGGCGGCAATATCATCAATATTTAGAATAGGTTCGGGCTGTTTGTCGATTGTGAAAATGTCTTGCATTAAATTTTGGTACATCGACTGTAACATTGGATCGAACCCAGCTTTTTCGTTTTCAACCTGAAAAAACTCTTCTATTCGCGCAATACCTTCAATACCCATATTTTGAGTTATTTCAACGGCATTTGTGCTCCATGGCGTAAGCATCTCTTTGCGTGGACCAATAAACCAACCATTTAAAGAATTGCTAGGTAAAAACTCAGATTCGGAGAATAGCCAATTTAATTTGTCGATATTTTGTTGAGCTAACGATTTTGCAGAGTGAACTGCTATAATACTTTTATTTTGAGTTCTGAAAAATTGAATCATTTTGCAGTGTGATATTTAGTAAATAAACAGGTTTAAAAATATGCGACAAAGGTAAAAATATTAATATGCAGAAATTACAAGTTATCAGGAATAGTGTTTTAGTTTTCAACAGTTATTTTTTTTTAAAAGTTAAATAGATTTAATTTAAATTGTGTTTCAGATTTTCTAATTACTTTCGGCAAAATTTATAGTCAGATGCAGCGAGTTGTATTGTTATTAATGGTATTTTTTTTCTTTTCGTGTGGTACTCAAAAGAAACTACAAAAATCTTATGTTGGACAACCTTCATTTGTATTAATAGAAAATTTTGGAAATCCGAAAGTTATTCTAGATAGAGAAAATGCGAAAATTTATGTTTTCGAAAAAATATTGCTATTAAAAAGTACTGAAATTAGTCAGGGGAAACTAACGTTAGATCCAATGGTTTCGCCGATGGTACAAAAAACTGAGCTTTTTTATTTTACGATAAAAGATAATATAATAACTGAAGTTAAAGTAGAAGAGGAATACAAACGCTAAACTTTTTCGAGAAACGTATTTCAGTATAAAGAAATTTTATAGTTTTGCACTCACGTTTTTTTGACAGAGTAAATGCCCAGGTGGTGGAATTGGTAGACATGCAAGGTTGAGGGCCTTGTGGGGAATTATCCCCGTGCAAGTTCGAGTCTTGTTCTGGGCACTTTGGTGGCTGCTAATTCGGTGTGTTTCAGTATATTGCATCGGGTTAGTATTTTAATACACACCTTTATATACATATTATGACTTAATCCTACAATTTCGATTTAGTTCTCCCACATCCAATATTCAGTAATAAATAGAAAAAATAGGCTGCATGACATCCCGAATTTGAATATTGAAATGACGGGATACAACATCATTCGTAGAATCAGTTATTGCCAGGTCAACATCTTCCAATATCCCAAAGTCGGTATTGTGAATGGAAAATGGACAATTGAGACAGGAATTTACGATCATATCGCCTGACATATATTTCCACTGGTAAATGGTTTTTCACATCAAATTTTCTTGCGAACGTGCCCATTCTTTTTGCAACGAAGCGTTAATTCATCGTTGTCGTTCTTTTCGTGCGAAGGAATCTCGTTCATCCAAACCATTGGTTGCTCCTATTCAAGATCATTCAATTTTTGCCAAAGTCTGGCTTTTCTTTATGAACAGATAAAGAAGCAATTTCTGCCCATTCAAAAGCAAGCTTTCTTAATGTTTCCATCTCGCAAGGTTCTAGATGAATATTTTGCGCTATTTTAGGAGGTGTAATATGACTTGGATCGTGTATCATAATCGGCAAATTATTAGTTGTTTTTATTCAATAAAAATTTAAAAGTAAACCCATACAAAGAGGTTAATAAAGGTGAAATTATTATCAGAAAGAGAGATGTGCGAAGACTAAAGTTATTGGCAACTACTCCAAACAGAAGTGGTAGAAAAAAACCGCATGAAAAATCCCCATTATCAGGAATGAGGATGCCTGATTGGTGTATTTACCAAGATCTGTGGTTGCCAGCGAGAATATAAGGATATAAAGAAGCCGATTCCTGTTACACAATAAATACCTGTTTCTCCACCAATAAGCATTGACGCAATTACCAGAAGTGCTGCAATTAGAGTTGAAATCCCAAGAATTATTGAGGGTTTTATTTTGGTCATTATCCATGCCCAACAGTCGTCCAAGCATTAATCCGTAAAAAATGAATGCCGAAAATTTCACAGCTTCTGTGCTGTTAATTCCTCCAATTTCTTTAAAATAAGGTGTCATTAGCTGATAAAGAATTGCTTCGGCACCCATATAAATGAACATGATTATAAACCCAACAACAAAATGTGGATATTTAAATGCTCCTTTATTGTCTTGTATTTTTTCTTCTTTATTGGTCACAATAATAGTTAAAACTATGCACTTTAGTGCATCTCGCTTTAGCTTCTAAAAACCTTATCTTTGAATTATGCCAAATTATCAAAGATCAAATGGTCATACAGTATCAAATTTGACAGCTCATATTGT
>DAOVTY010000303.1 GCA_030632865.1 Bacteroidota bacterium | reverse complement strand
CGCAAAATCCAAGACAAGCTGTTAACTCCATTATTATGTACCATGGAGAGCAGCCAGGTACTTCTGGACCAGTTTATATTGGTGCAATTGTATTATTTCTTTTCTTACTTGGGCTTTTTGTAGTTAGAGGACGTTATAAGTGGTGGTTGCTAATTGCCACAATCGTTTCTATTGTACTTTCGTGGGGTGGCAATATTATGTGGCTAACCAGTTTTCTACTTGATTATTTGCCATTGTATAATAAATTCCGGACACCAAGTATGATTTTGGTAATTGTACAAATTACTATGCCACTACTTGGTTTTATAGCGCTAAATCAAATTTTAACGGGTAAAACAGAGAAAAAAGATTTTCTAAATGGGCTAAAGTGGGCCACTTTAATTACTGCCGGACTATCGTTGTTCTTCGCTGCCGCCCCAGGCGTAACAGGCAGTTTTAGTAGTCCGTATGATTTAAGGTTGAAACTGCCTGACTGGCTAATTGAAGCAGCAGTTTTAGACCGAAAAGCCGCACTAAGCAGCGATGCATTTCGTTCATTTATATTTATAGTTTTAGCCGCAGGAATTCTTTATTTGTGGCACCTCAAAAAAATTAAAACCAATATTTTTATCGCAGTTTTAGGGTTGCTAATTTTAATCGATTTATGGGCAGTTGATAAACGATACTTGAATGACGATAATTTTATTTCGAAAAGAGCAGCAACTAATCCATTTCCAGAAATGCCGGCAGACAAAGCAATCCTTCAAGATCAAGATTTGAGTTACCGGGTTTTACCCTTGCAAAGTACATTTCAGGATGCCCGTACTTCGTACTATCATAAAAATGTTGGAGGTTACCATGCAGCAAAACTTCGTCGTTATCAAGATGTAATTGAACACAATTTAGCTCCCGAAATGCAGACTATGATACGCGGCCTTCAAAGTGGTTCTTTAATCGACTCTATTTTTATGCAAACACCAGTTATAAATATGCTTAACACGCGCTATATTATTTACGATTTAAATCAACCACCTTTAATAAATCCACGTCCTTTAGGTAATGCATGGTTTGTAGAAAAATTTAGTATAGTTGAAAATGCTGATGAGGAAATTGCAGCGTTAAGAAGAAATAATCCATCTACAAATGCAATTATAGACGAGCGTTTTGAAAAATATGTTGAGGGAAAAAAGTTTAATATAGATTTAAATGGAACTATTGAGTTAACAGAATATCAACCTAATTATTTAAAATATAAAACTAAAGCTGCTACCGATCAACTAACTGTTTTTTCAGAAATATATTATAATAAAGGTTGGGATGCATTTGTTGATGGAGAAAAAGTACCGCATTTTAGGGTTGATTATATTTTACGCGCCATAATTTTACCAGCTGGCGAGCACACTATTGAATTTAAATTCGCGCCAAAATCATATTTCATTGGCAATAAAATATCGTTGGCAAGTTCAATCCTTTTAATGCTAGCAATTGTTGGCTATGGCTTTAATGAATTTAGAAAAAAATGGAAAAAAGAGATTAAATAGTTATATTTTTGAATTGAATAAAAACGTATTATATGAAAACTATACTTATTACCGGAGGAGCCGGATTTATTGGCTCTCATGTTATTAGTCTGTTTGTAAACAAATATCCCGATTATAAAATTGTTAATCTCGACAAGTTAACTTATGCCGGAAATTTAAATAACCTGAAAGATATTGAGGATAAACCCAATTACGAATTTATAAAAGGTGATATTGTTGATGCCGAATTTATTCAACAACTATTCGAAGAGCGACAGTTTGATGGAGTAATTCATTTAGCTGCAGAGTCACATGTCGATCGATCAATTTCGAACCCAACAGAGTTTGTTTTTACCAATGTAATAGGCACAGTTAATTTGCTAAATTCAGCCAAACACATTTGGAAAGATAATTTTAATGACAAAAGGTTTTATCACATTTCAACCGACGAAGTTTACGGTTCGTTAGGTAGCGAAGGAATGTTTACCGAACAAACCAGTTACGACCCACACAGCCCGTATTCCGCGTCAAAAGCTAGCTCCGACCATTTTGTGCGAGCTTACTTAGATACTTTTGGACTACCATCTGTAATTTCCAACTGTTCAAATAATTATGGTTCATTTCAATTTCCAGAGAAGTTAATACCGCTTTTTATTCATAACATTAAAAATAACAAACCGCTGCCCGTTTATGGTAAAGGCGAAAATATTCGCGATTGGTTGTGGGTTGCCGATCATGCACGTGCAATAGACATTATTTATCACAAAGGTAAAATTGGCGAAACATATAATATTGGTGGTTTTAACGAGTGGACAAACATTGACCTGATTAAAGTGATGTGCCAAAAAATGGATGAAAAACTGGGTCGCGAAAAAGGCGAATCGGAAAAACTAATCACCTATGTAAAAGACCGCGCCGGGCACGATTTACGTTACGCAATAGATGCCACAAAAATAAAAAATGAATTGGGCTGGGAACCTTCACTTCAGTTTGAAGAGGGAATAGAAAAAACTATTGATTGGTATCTCGATAATGAAAAATGGCTTGATAATGTAACTTCTGGCGATTATCAGAAATACTACGATGAGCAGTATAAAGAGAGGTAATTTAAAAGCTATTTTGCGAGATTATTTTATTTACTTTGCACCTGCAAAATAATTGGGTTATGCTCCTAATTAATACAATAAAAGAGTTACAAAATAAATTACATAATTGGAGAGAAACTGGAACAATAGGGTTTGTTCCTACCATGGGTGCATTGCACAACGGACACCTCTCTCTGGTTAATCAGGCGCTTAGTGAAAACCAAATCGTAGTGGTTAGTATTTTTGTGAACCCAACTCAGTTTAACGATTCCAATGATTTAAAAAAGTATCCACGAACACTCGAATCTGATTTAGATTTGCTGAAAAATACCGGCTGTCAGTTTGTTTTTGCTCCAAATGTTAAAGAGGTTTATCCAGAGCCCGATAGTCGTAATTTTAATTTTGGAAAACTGGAAACAGTTATGGAGGGTAAACACAGACCGGGGCATTTTAACGGAGTTGCGCAGGTAGTAAGTAAACTGTTTGATATTGTAAAGCCTAATAACGACTATTT
>DAOVTY010000189.1 GCA_030632865.1 Bacteroidota bacterium | reverse complement strand
TTTTACTTGATTTTTAACTTTCGATACAAATGTTTTCGCTGGTTTAAACGAAGGGATATTGTGTGCCGGAATAATAATAGTTGTATTCTTAGAAATATTTCGAGCTGTTTTTTCTGCTCTTTTCTTAACTATAAAACTTCCGAAACCTCTAAGGTATACGTTTTTTCCATCAACAAGTGAGTCTTTCAATGTTTCCATGAAAGCCTCAACTGTTTTCTGTACAGTTACTTTCTCTATCCCTGTATTTTTAGAGATTTCATTTACAATATCTGCCTTTGTCATTTTCTTAAAATATTTAATTTTCAATATATTATCTTGCAATCGAGTGTGCAAAAGTAAAAATATTTTAAAAACTGAAAAGCATTTCAGTCAAATATTTCTCGTTTTTGTAAAGATTATTAATTAGTTAGCATTTAAGAGATCATTTTTATACGAATTATACTTAGAAATGCACAAATCTAGATTGATACTTTTATTTAGAAGAGCGCTCTAATATGTTTACAAATTAAAATGTGAGAAATTGAATTGTTATTATTTATGATTTTCACAATTTAATAGAAAGATATTTTTAAATTTGCTTTAATTAGATTATTGAAATTATAAGATGAAAAATAAACTTGTTTGTAATCTAATATGTTGAATGTAGTTGCTATTATATATGTACAATAATGTAAACCTTTAAAAGAAAATATTATGTCAGTTAACAAAGTAATTTTAGTCGGAAATGTAGGAAAAGATCCTGAAATTAGACATCTTGATTCTGGAGTGGCAGTGGCAAGCTTCACGTTGGCAACTTCTGAATCTTACAACGCTAAAAATGGAGAAAGGGTTACCAATACAGAGTGGCATAATATTGTTATGTGGCGTGGTTTAGCAGATGTTGTTGAAAAATATGTAAAAAAAGGTTCAAGACTTTTTATAGAAGGAAAAATTACTTCTAGGCAATACGAAAAAGATGGACAAACTAAGTATTTTACTGAAATTGTGGGTAACAACATGGTGATGTTAGATTCTAAAGGTTCAGCTGTAACTGGAGGAAACACGAGTGCAACGACAACAACAGAGCCAAAATCAACAGTTGAAAAGCCTGAAATTAATGATGCTGGAGTGGAGGATGATTTGCCATTTTAAGCAATCTGCAAATTAAAATAAAAGTATAATTTGGAAACAGAGTCGTTACTTGAAACCGCTGTAATTGGCAGCTTCAATATCCAATTTCACCCAATAACTTTAAGTATTGCATTTAGTATTATAATTGTACTACTTCTATTATTGAGCTCGGCATTAATAAGCGGTTCAGAAGTTGCTTATTTTTCGTTGAAAGCAGCGGATAAACAAAAGTTAAAAAAGAAAGGCAAAACAAATCAGAGGGTATTAAAAAATCTCGAAAATCCGGAAAAACTATTGGCGACAATACTTACATCCAATAATTTTGTGAACATCGGGATTATAATTTTAACTGCATTTATTACCCAAAATATATTAACGATAGAAAATTCGAAAATATTCGAATTTGGACTCCAGGTTGTTTTAATTACATTTTTATTACTCCTTTTTGGCGAAATTATTCCGAAAGTTTATGCAACACATTTTGCATTGGTATTCGCAAAATTTATGGCATTTCCGCTGCAAACTCTCGAGAAATTATTCCGCCCCATTAATTTTCTTTTAATATACTCTACTTCTTTTGTTAATCGGCGTCTGCAAAAGCATCGAAAAAAAATATCGATGCACGAAATTTCGCAAGCATTGGAGTTAACATCAGATAAGGAGCTTT
This sequence comes from Bacteroidota bacterium, assembly GCA_030632865.1. Classification (GTDB taxonomy): domain Bacteria; phylum Bacteroidota; class Bacteroidia; order Bacteroidales; family Prolixibacteraceae; genus Draconibacterium. Next base: position 4,594 of record DAOVTY010000189.1, on the reverse strand, counting down.
CTGAAGAGAAAGGTATATTAGAAGGTATTGTAAAATTTGGGAATAAAAGTGTTGATGAGATTATGAAACCTAGGGTTGATGTGGTTTCTTTTGATATAAAAACCAACTTCACAAAAGTTTTACAAATAATCAACGATTCTGGATTTTCGCGTATTCCAGTTTATATCAGTTCATTTGATAACATTAGTGGAATATTATATATTAAAGATATTTTGCCACACGCACATAAAGGAAATTCTTTTAAATGGCAAACACTTATAAGAGCTTCGTTTTATGTTCCTGAAACAAAAAAAATCAGTTCTCTTTTAGAGGAGTTTCAAAAAAACAAAGTTCATCTTGCTATTGTTGTTGACGAGTATGGAGGCACCTCGGGAATTGTTACTTTAGAAGATATTTTGGAAGAAATTGTTGGAGAGATTACCGATGAGTTCGATGAAGAAGAAAACGTCTTTTCAAAAATATCTGACAATACTTATATATTTGATGGGAAAGTACTTTTAGGTGATTTTTATAAAATTATAAATTGTAACGATTCTATTTTTGATGAAGTAAAAGGTGATGCAGATACTTTGGCCGGGCTTATTTTAGAATTGAAAGGTGAAATTCCATTGCTTCACGAAAAAATTAAATGTAAGCAATTTAACTTCACCATCGATGCAGTTGATAATCGTAGAATTAAGCAAATTAAGGTTGAAGTTGATAGTTAAATGATTGTAATACCAATATAAATACAATTAATAATTATCAAGAAAAAGGTAAATAATTTGAGTTTCTTTCCGTTTTAAATTAAAAAGAGATTAATGAGGCAAATCTTTATATTATTAGTTTTTATTATATTCATTATTGGATGCAAAGAAAAATATACTCCAAAACCACGTGCATTTTTCCGAATTGAATTTCCTGAAAAAAAATATCATGCTTTAAATGAAAATAATTTTCCTTATAACTTTGATATACCGAATTATTCGAAAATATCTGCAGATAAACATAATTCAGACCAGCCATTCTGGATAAATATTTCTGTTCCAAAAAACAGTGCAGAAATACATATTTCGTACTTTAATATTAAAAATGGTGACACTCCAAAACTAGTCCTTCTAGCGAAATTAATGGAAGAAACAAGGCGTTTGGCATACAAACATTCAATAAAAGCAGATGCAATTCAGGAACAAGTTTTTATTAATCTAGCCGAAAATGTTTTTGGCACAATTTACAGAATTGAGGGAAATGCTGCTTCGCCTTTGCAATTTTTTTTGACAGACAGTACCAATCATTTTTTACGAGGTGCTTTTTATATTCGTGAAGTTCCAAAAATAGATTCGTTACAACCCGTAATAGATTTTTTTGAACCTGATATTATCAGACTTATTGAAACTACAACCTGGAATTAATGGCCTTTGTAAAAAAAATAGAAACAGAAGTTGGAATTTTAGGAATCTGGAAATTATCGGAATCAGTTACAGATTTAATTTCACAATTTCAATTCTCAGAAAAAGAGATTAAGGAATTTAGTAAAATAAAAGTTGAACGTAGAAAAAAAGAATATATAGCCACTCGTCTTTTATTAAATGAGTTGTTGAATAGAAGAGCTGAAATTACTTACCTCGATTCCGGAAAACCAGAGATAAAAAACAGCATTAATAATATTAGTATTTCACACTCATCTGATTTTGTAGTTGTTATTATTTCTAAAAAAAATGTTGGAATTGATGTTGAAAATACCCTACGCAATATTAATAAAATTGCAACTCGTTTCCTTTCTGAAAATGAATTAACACACATTAGTAACTTATCTGATAAGCAAAAAATTACAGTTTTATATTGGAGTGCAAAAGAAGCTGTTTTCAAATGCACCAACAAAGATGGGGTTCAATTCAATAAACAAATTATTATTCAACCTTTCGAAATTGAAAATAAAGGGAAATTTGCCGCCATATTAAATAAAAGCACACATTATAAACTGTGGTATTTTTTTATAGAGAACAATGTTATTGTGTATTGTGTTGAATAAGGTGGGTAATTATATTTTAGAAGCGAGTAAAAAGTAATAAGACAGCATATCGCTTTGTAAAATTTAAAATTCGCAAACACATTATTCTCAAACTATACTATATCGAAAAGTATTAAATAAAAGAAATTATAGATTGTAAAAACATATGAAACAAACAGAAAATCAGATTCTAATAATTTTTGGAGCATCGGGAGATTTGACCAAGCGTAAATTAATCCCCGCACTTTATGTTTTGTTCAAACAAAATTTATTGCCAAAAAAGTTTGCTGTTGTGGGAGCATCGCGTTCACCATTAACCGATGAAACTTTTAGAACAAAAGTTGACGAGTTTTTGCCGAAAGAGGAGGGTGTAGAATCTTTCAAGAAAATGCTTTTCTACCAACCAGTTCTAACAAACACTGCCGACGATTTAATTCCACTTAAAAATAGATTGAAGTATATCTCCAATGATTTAAACATTGATAAAAATTTTGTTTTTTACCTTTCCACTCCACCATCACTTTACGAAGTTATTCCAAGATTATTATGGGAAAACAAATTAAGCAAATCAAGTAAATATTTCAGACGATTAATTGTTGAGAAACCATTTGGTACTGATTTAGAGTCGGCAAAAAAGTTAAATATAAACTTGCTTAACTATTTCAAGGAAGATATGATTTATCGTATCGACCATTATTTGGGAAAAGAGACCGTGCAAAATATGTTGGTTACACGTTTCTCAAATGGGATTTTCGAGCCACTTTGGAACCGTAATTACATTGAACGCGTTGAAATAACTTCGGCAGAAAGTCTAGGTGTTGAAGGAAGAGGTGGGTACTACGACCAATCTGGTGCAATGCGCGATATGTTACAAAATCATCTTTTGCAACTTGTTAGTTTTGTGGCCATGGAACCACCCACAGTAATTAATGCCACTGCAATTAGAAACGAAACGATTAAGGTATTTCAATCGCTGCGTCCTATTCCCGAAAATATGGTTTCGAAATATGTAATTCGTGGTCAATACACAGAATCTAAAATCAGAAATAATAAAGTTGTAGGATATAGAGAAGAGCCTGGAGTTGACGAGTTTTCGCGAACAGAAACTTTTGTGGCATTAAAATTTTTCATTGATAATTGGCGCTGGGCTGGTGTTCCTTTTTATATAAGAACTGGTAAAAAATTACCAACAAGAGTTACCGAAGTGGTTATTCATTTTAAGAGCGTACCTCACCATTTGTTCGATTCGGCAAATTCTTCATCTACAAACAATAACCAATTAATTATTCGTATTCATCCCGACGAAGGAATACTTGTAAAATTTGGGATGAAAACACCGGGAGCAGGTTTTGAAGTACAAACTGTTAACATGGACTTTCATTATTCTGATTTAACCGACACAACTGTTTCTGCGGCATACGAAAGACTGCTGCTGGATTGTATGCAAGGAGATGCAACTTTATATGCACGTGGAGACGCTGTTGAAGAAGCATGGGGATTTGTTCAGCCAATTATTGATGCATGGCAAAATAATCCTGAAATTCCGGTTTATGGATATCCGGCCGGAACATGGGGGCCTGAAGAGGCTAGTAAATTAATTGCCAACGCAGAGTGGCGGTTTCCTTGTAAAAATTTAACAGACGATGGATTGTATTGTGAACTTTAGCTATGAACACTTTGTTATTTATTAAACAGCAATTTTGTTATGACATCAATTACAGAAGTTAAAATATATTCTACTTCGCAAGAAGTTTTTAAAGCTATTGCAGAAGAAATATTACATCTCACTCAAAATTCAAGGCAATTGCTTTTTCATGTGGCCCTTTCGGGTGGAAGTACGCCAAAAGGCTTGTTTAAAACATTAAGTAAAGAGTACTCAGAATCTATTCCTTGGAATCGGATTCATTTTTGGTGGGGCGACGAAAGATGTGTTTTGCCAAACAACGAGGAGAGTAATTACAAAATGACAGTTGATAATTTATTATCCAAAATTTCTATTAGTAATGAAAATATACATAGAATAAAAGGAGAGAACATCCCTGAAGAAGAGGCAATTAGATATTCTACTGAAATTAATACTCAACTTAATCATCGAGGCGATAATCCGGTTTTTGATTTACTTATTTTAGGAATTGGCGATGATGGACACACTGCTTCAATTTTTCCTGATAAATTAGAACTTTTCGAAAATGAAAAAATATGTACCGTAACTAAACATCCGATTACAGGGCAAAACCGAATTACTGTTACAGGGCATGTATTAAATAATGCCACACGAATATTATTTCTTGTAACAGGAGAAAATAAAGCGATGCGAATTTCGGAAATTATGAACGATAGCGAAGAAGCAAAATCATTACCTGCATACTATATTTCGCCAAAAAATGGAAAATTAATTTGGTTTTTAGATGAAGCTGCTGCCTCAAAAATTTAAAATTATTTTACTGATTTAAATTTTAATATTTCTGTTCCAAATTTGATAGTTTCTGCAATTACCTCATCAACACTACCCGATGTAAGTTCACAAGCAATAACATGATCTCCGGCATCTGGAAAAGCAACTTTGGTTTTTTGAGTTGACAATGTTCCCAATTGTTTGAACAT
>DAOVTY010000131.1 GCA_030632865.1 Bacteroidota bacterium | reverse complement strand
CTGGTGGTGATGTTACATACGATGGTGGTGGCAATATAACTGCAAGAGGTTTGGTTTGGAGTATGAATTCAGAACCAACTATCGACGACAATAAAATTGATGGTGGAACAGGATTGGGAGCTTTTGTAAGCAACCTCGAAAATCTGGAAAAATTCGTTACTTACCACGTTCGTGCTTTTGCAACTAACAGTGCGGGTACAGCTTATGGAGACGACATTCAGTTTACTACTCTTGCTGATATTCTTACCTGGAATATTCCAGGTGATTATATTGAAGCAAGTTATCCTGGTTCAGGGTTGGCAAATTGGGCGCCCGACAAATCACCTCAGGTAATTAGTACAATTGATTCTCCCGACCAATTGGAAGGTTATGTTTACATGGCAAATGCAAGTAACTCATGGAAGTTTGCAACTCAACCAAATTGGGACGGACCAAACTACGGTGATGGCGGTGGAATTTTAGACCCCGATGGTGGTAACATGAGTTCTCCTTCTGGTTATTATAAAATAAATGCCGATGCAGTAGCTATGACTTACTCAGCCGTTGCAACAGTTTGGGGTATTATCGGAAGTGCTTCTCCTTCTGGATGGGATGATGAAACTCCGTTGACTTTTAACTCGGCATCTGGAACATGGCAAGGTGTAATGCATTTAACTGCTGCCGAAATTAAATTCAGAGCTAATCATAATTGGGATTACAATTATGGTAGCGATGCAGCCGATGGAAATTTGGGTGCTGGTGCTGCAAATATTCCTGTTGACGTTGAATCTGATTACTCAATAGAAATGAATTTAAGTACACCAAACACGTACACTTATTCTGTAAATCGTTGGGGTTTAATTGGCGATGCTCAAGGTAGTTGGGATGATGATACCGATATGACATGGGATGCTACAAACAATGTATTCACAGCAACACTCGACCTTGTTTCGTCAGGCTCATTTAAATTTAGAGCTAACGATGGTTGGGATGTAAATTATGGTGGAGATTTAGATAATCTCTCTGCGGGTGGAGACAATATCACAATTGAATCTGACGGAAATTATACCGTTACATTCGACCCATGGATACAAAAAGCGACTGTTACTAAAAACTAAAAATAGTGAGATTTAAAAGGGTTGCCTAAATTGTTGGGCGACCCTTTTAATTTTTAAATATTTCAAGATAATTCTTATCCCTTTTAATTTTTTGTTTGTTTAGTGAAATCAAACCATATAAATATCAGATTAAAATGAAAAAAATAATACTACTGAGTTTGCTGTTATCGTTTATGTTTAGTTGTTCAGAAAATAACAATTTAAAAAACAGCGAATATCCGGAGTATAATAAATTCAATAAACTTAAAATAGTAAACATTCACCCCCAAGGTTGGATAAAAACATTTTTAGAAAGGCAAAAAACAGGTTTAACCGGAAATATAAATGTTGCTGGATATCCATACGATACAAAAATGTGGGCAACCGAAAAAATTAAAGGCTCGCAAAAAGCTTGGTGGCCTTACGAACAAACAGCATATTATATTGACGGGGCAAACAGATTAGGCTATTTGCTCGACGATGATTCTTTATTGAATATTGCAAAAGTTCAAACACAGTATGTTTTAGACCACATTAGCCCGGAAACAGGAAGAGTTAGTACGAACTTGCAAGACCGTTGGGAACGGTGGCCTTATGCACCTTTTTTCAGAACTTTTATGACCAATTATGAAGTTAGCGGGGATAGAAAAATTGTAGATGCACTTCATAAACATTACCTAACTTTTACAGCTAAAGATTTTGCTGATGATTTAGAACTGGCAAACGTAGAAGAAATTTGCTGGCTTTATGGAATAACAAAAGACCAAAAGTTACTCGATATTGCTGAAGAAGCGTATAGACTATTTAAGTCTGATATAAAATACAGAAACAGAAGTGAAGGTGGAGAAGAACACAATATAGTGTTTGGATCGGATAGAGTACCAGATATGCACGGTGTTGTTTACCTTGAACTAGTAAAAATTCCTGCAATTTTATATAGTTATACCGGAAACAAAGCCTATTTAGATGAAGCTGAAAATGGTATTGCCAAAATGGAAAAGCACCATATGCTAATTTCTGGATTACCAAGTTCAACCGAACATTTTAAAGGCATTTCTGATTTAGCGGGTCACGAAACTTGTAACACAGCAGTTTTCCCACATAGTTATGGATATTTAATGCGAATTAACGGCAATGCAAAATTGGGTGATAAAATTGAAAAAGCGGTATTTAACGCAGGCATTGGTTCGGTTACCAAAGACTTTAAATCGCATCAGTATTTTTCTGCACCAAACCAGATTCTAGCTACAATGGAATCTAACTTATACGGTCACAATCCGGCAAGAATGGCTTTTGCACCGGGGCACGATGTAGAATGTTGTACCGGAAACGTAAATCGTTTTATGCCTTATTATGTAGAACAAATGTGGTTATCAGGAGCCAACAATGGACTTGTTGCAGCTTTGTACGGGCCATCATCTGTTTCGGCAAAAGTTGGAAAAAACCAAACGGCAATTGAAATTACTGAAGAGACTAAATATCCATTTTCTGAAACTATTAACTTTAAATTTAGTGTAAAAGAAAAAGTAACATTCCCATTTTTACTCAGAATACCTGAATGGACAGATTCACCCAAAATTACCATAAATGGGAAAAAAACAGAACTTAAAATTATACCCGGAACATTTTTTAAGCTTGAACGTGAGTTTTCCAATGGCGATATAATTTCGCTTTCAATTCCTATGAAAGTAAAAACAAGTAGCTGGCCAAATAATCAAATTGGAGTTGAACGTGGCCCTTTGGTTTATAGTTACTCTATTCCCAAAAAAGAAAGTATAATAAAAGATTATGAGCGTTCAAACGAAAATTTTCCAGCTTACGAAATGCATCCCAAAGGATCATGGAATTATGCATTGAGCCTTTCAAACGGGGAAATTGAAGTAGAACAAAACGAAATAAAAAATTATCCGTGGGACGAAGGAAATTCTCCCATTAAAATAAAAGTGCCGGTAAAAAAAGTAAATAATTGGAAACTCGAAAAAGTTGCCGATTATCAACTTTCGTATGATGTTTTCAAAACACCATCAATTCCAGAAAAGCTAGAATTAAACGATGAGTTGGAATACATTGAATTGGTTCCATATGGAGGAACTACGCTTAGAGTAACACTGTTTCCAAAAGACAAAAATATTCCAAAGGTTAAAAATGGCACAATTGATAGAATCGAAAATTTTAAATCTAAATATGTTACCGCACGAAACGTTGATGTTTGGTTACCTTCTAACTACGATAGTAATAAAAAATACTCCGTAATTTATATGAATGATGGACAAACATTGTTTGATGCATCAATGTCGTGGCTAAACGATGAATGGGGTGTTGACGAGATGATGGGGAAATTGCTCAATAAAAAAGCGATAAAAAATACAATTATTGTTGGAATTTGGAATTCGGGAAATGAGCGTGTAAAAGATTATTTTCCGCAAAAACCCTTTGAAAGTCTTTCGCAGAAATACATAGATTCGTTGCGTATTGAATTAGCCAAAGTTGAATATACTGCCACAATGTTGGATGAAATAAAATCTGATAATTATTTAAAGTTTATAGTCGAGGAATTAATTCCGCTCATAAATACAAAATACAATACAAAAACCGATAAACAGAACACTTTTATAATGGGTTCGAGTTATGGAGGATTAATTTCGATGTACGCAATATGTGAGTATCCTGAAGTATTTGGCGGAGCTGCATGTCTGTCAACTCACTGGATTGGATCATTTAACGACAATCCAATTATTGCGAATTCATTTATCGATTATTTTGCAAAGAATGCACCAAATCCTTCAAATCATAAAATATATTTTGATTATGGTACCGAAACCTTAGATGCATTTTATGAACCATATCAACTAAAAATTGATTCGCTTATTCGCTTAAAGGGCTATGATAAATCCAATTGGAAAACACTTAAATTTGAAGGTAAAAATCATTCAGAAGCCGCATGGAGAGAACGATTAGATGTTCCCTTAACTTTTTTAATCGGATACTAATAGTGTAGTTTTACATGTATAAAAATTACTAATTATGAAATATTTTAGTTTATCAATATTGATTCTGGTTTTTTCGTTAATTGCAAATGCACAAATAACTACCGACCCGGCACTTCCGGTAGCAAATCAAAAAGTTACCATCACTTTCGACTCATCGAAAGAAAGCCGGTTGGATTATTTTACCGGAGATTTGTATGCGCACACAGGTTTAATTACCAACCAAAGCACATCAGATTCTGACTGGAAATATGTAATTGAATCATGGGGAAATAATACAACTCAACCTAAACTTACAAACAAGGGAAATGGTATTTATGAGCTGGAAATTACTCCCGACATAAATACCTATTATTCTGTTAATGAAAGTGATGTAGTTATTAAAATGGCATTTGTTTTTCGTTCATCGGATGGAAGTAAACAAACAAATAACCTGTATATAAATGTTTACGAAGATGGATTGGTTGTTGAAATTACGGAACCTTCTGGTAGTAAAATATTAGAAAAAAATCAACTTGTTACTATTTTGGCGAGAGCTTCAATTACGGCAGATTTAAAGTTATCGATTAACGAAACTGTTCTTACTCAAAATAATGGAACAGAAATAACTACAACCAATACGTTTACCGAAAGTGGGGAGTTTTGGTTAATTGCCGAGGCAACTGCAAACAGCGAAACAGTGTACGATTCCGTTCAGGTTTTTGTTCGTGGCGATGTTGTTACAGAACCCAAACCTACAAGTTATAAAAAAGGAATAAACTACCCATCAGATAATTCGGCAGCTTTAGTTTTATGGGCTCCGTTAAAAGAATTTGTTTTTGTACTTGGAGATTTTAATGACTGGAAAGCTACCAATGAATTTCAGATGAAAAAAGATGGCGATTTTTTCTGGCTCGATATTCCAAATCTAGAAGAGGGTAAAGAGTATGTTTTTCAATATTTAATTGATGGTGAAATAAAAATTGCCGACCCTTATACCGAAAAAATTGTAGATCCTTGGAGCGACAAATATATTGAAGATGAAGTATATCCAAACCTCATTCAATATCCTGAAGGTAAAACAGAGGGCATAGCATCTGTTCTTCAACCCGGGCAAGTAAATTACAACTGGGAAATAACCGATTTTCAAATTCCTGAAAAAGAAAAATTGGTTATTTATGAATTGTTGATTCGTGATTTTACCGAAGAACACACTTATAAAGCAGTTTTTGAAAAACTTGATTACTTGGAAGATTTAAACATTAATGTGCTAGAATTAATGCCAGTAAACGAATTTGAAGGTAACTCGAGTTGGGGTTATAATCCTTCGTTTTATTTTGCTCCCGATAAATATTACGGTCCAAAAAACGAACTCAAAAAATTAATCGATGAATGTCATAAACGCGGAATTGCAGTGGTAATAGACATGGTTTTAAACCACAGTTACGATCAAAGTCCGTTTGTGCAAATGTACATGGATAATTATACAATTTTGCCTGAAAATCCTTGGTATAATATTGAATCTCCAAATCATATTTACAACTGGGGAAAGGATTTTAACCATGAATCAGCAGCTACAAAAGAGCTGGTTGACAGTGTAAATTCTTTCTGGATTAATGAATACAAAGTGGATGGATTTCGTTTCGATTTTACGAAAGGATTTACAAATACTCCAGGCGACGGATGGGAATACGATACTCCGCGGGTAATAATTTTAAAACGTATGGCCGATGAAATTTGGAAACGAAATTCTGATGCACTTGTAATTTTAGAACACCTCTCTGATAATAATGAGGAAAAACAACTTGCCAATTACGGAATGTTATTGTGGGGGAATATGAACCATAATTATCGCGAAGCAGCACGAGGAAATGTAAGTGATTCGGACATTAAATGGGGAATTTATAGCGAGCGTGACTGGAGCGAACCTCACTTGGTTACTTACGCCGAAAGTCATGACGAGGAGCGAGTAATGCTTTCGTGTTTGCAAGATGGCTATGTAAATGGCGATTATAATATCAAGGAGCTTCCAACTGCTTTAAATAGAGTTGAACTGAACTCTGTTTTTCATATACCGTTGCCCGGACCAAAAATGATTTGGCAATTTGGAGAGCGCGGTTACGATGTTTCTATAAACGATTATGATGGCAGGTTGGGCGAAAAACCACCTCGCTGGGAATATCTTGATAACACAGACCGAACAGATCTATTTCAGGTAATGGCAAAACTTAATGAGTTGAAACAAACGTACGAAGAGTTTTCGCCCGATAACTTTGATTATAATTTAACAGGAGCAGTAAAATGGTATAGATTAAACAGCGGCGAGAATCATGTATTGGCTGTTGGGAATTTTGCAAGTCAGGGAAACATTGCAGATGTTACTTTTCAGGAAACAGGAAAATGGTATGAGTTTTTTAGTCACGATTCAATTGAAATAAGTACAACTACACAATCGTTTAATTTGTATCCCGGTGAGTATCGTTTATACTCAACCCGTAAATTTAACGATCCGCATATTGTAACTGAAATAGACGATATTTCGGTACAAACAGAAAGTATTATAATTTATCCAAACCCTGCCACAACTGAAATAAATATCAACTCGAAAAGTTTAATTTCTGAAGTTCAAATTTATTCGCTTACAGGTAAAAAAATTGTCCAATCTGATTTTAATTCGGAATACAATAAAAGATTAAGTATTGATAATTTTATGCCGGGAATTTATGTTGTGAAAGTTTTTCATCAAGAAAAAATATTGGTTAGAAAAATTGTGATAAACTAAACTTTATTTTTATTGAACTTAATCTATTTTGCTTTTCACGGACTTAGGAAATCAGTGTTCCGAAACTTTAAGTTTCCAACTAAAGATTGTTTGTCTTTGAAAGTCAAATTCCTTTGTTGTACAAAAAAAGGAGCCTCACGACTCCTTTTTACCTTATCTCTATTTTCAATTATTCTATTCTAACTGAATATTTTATTATGCTAATTTAGCATCTAATTCTATTGTGGCAGTTCCGCCTGCAAATAATCTCGAAATCGGACATTTTTCTTTAGCAGCAACAGAAAGTTCGTCAAATTTTTCTTGAGATAATCCTTCACATTTCACAACTGTTGCCAGTTTAATGTTTGTAATTGCCGGGCCCCCATCAACTTCGCCTAAAGTAACTGCTGCTGTTGTTTCAACGCTTTCTGCAGTTAATCCTTCGCCATCAATAAGTGCCGATAAAAACATTGAATAACAACCAGATTGTGCAGCACCAACCAACTCTTCAGGGTTAGTTCCTTTTTTGTTTTCAAAACGTGTTGCAAAGGTATATGGACCGCTGTATCCGGTAATATTCATATTTCCTTTTCCCTCTTTCAAACTTCCGTTCCAAACCGATTTTACATTTCTTACTTGCATGATGTATTTTTTTATGGTTAAATGTTAATTATAAAGTAGGATCTCCTGGAACCCATTCACAAGCAGTCTTTTCTGGATTTTGTGTAGCCTCCAAAGCTCTTAAAACTTCGGCAACATTTCTTCCGGTTGCATCGTTATTTGCATTCACCCACTGAATTACTCCTTCAGGATCAACAATAAAAGTAACACGGTAGGCCACTTTTTCTGGCTGAAGAATTCCTAACTTTTTACTTAACGATTTTGATGTATCGGCAATTAACGGAAAAGTAAGATTAGCCAATTTTGCATCGTTTTCTCTCCATGCTAAATGTACATCATCAGTATCGGTAGAAGCACCGTACAAAATAGTATTTAACTCGGTAAATTTACTGTGGTTATTATTGAATTCAATAATTTCTGTTGGGCATACAAACGTAAAATCTTTTGGGTACCAAAACATTACCATCCATTTACCACCTTCTTTATGATCTTTAGAACTAATTTCTCCAACTTCTTTGTTTGCTAAAATTGCGGGCTTCTTAAATTTTGGAAATTTATCTCCTACTGTTAACATAATTTTTATTTTTTATATTGTTAATATTATTTAGATTTATTTAAAATTACGCCACAAATATAATTCATAGAACCTCGCAAATCAAATTGATTTTTTTTAACAGGTATAGAAAAAAGCTATTTTTAATGAAGTAATTTACTGAAACTGAACGGAATTTCATTTTTAATTTCAATTAAACATAGGTGTAACTCGTTTTATTTAAAAATGATATTGTTAATTCAACAAAAACATTTTTTTTGACCCTACCTTTAATATCACTATATTTAGATGTTTTTTTGAAAAATATTGAATACAAAAAATACTTATCCAATAAAAATTACAATTTATTATGACAGAAAAATCTAAAAAATCAGTCTCACGAAGAGCATTTCTTGGAACTTCGGCAGCTGTTGCTGCTGGTATTACAATTG
>DAOVTY010000244.1 GCA_030632865.1 Bacteroidota bacterium | reverse complement strand
GGTTTTTGGTAATTCGCTCAACACTTCGTTTTCCCATTTTTCTTTTGCAAGAATTAGCTTTTTTGCAATTTCAGGTTTTTTATTTGAGATATCAATATTTTGTCCGGGGTCGTTTTGCATATCAAATAATTTTCCATTGTTATCTAATCTGAATTGCTGACTCCGAACACTGGTTCTTCTGCTCCAATAACTAAATATTAATCGCTCTTCCCATTCCGGATTGTTTTCCATTAATAATGGTTTCAAACTTACTCCATCCAAAGGTTTTTCCGACTTAAATTTTATTCCAGCTAAATCAGTAAGTGTTGGAAGTAAATCGATGGCACCGGCAATTTCTGAAATTATTTTTCCTGCTTTTAATTTTCCTTCCCATTTCATAAACAGAGGTGAGCGCACACCACCTTCATCGGTTGAGCCTTTTTTCCCTTTCATTTCGTCGTTCCATCGCCAGCCGTTTGGTCCATTATCCGACAAATAAATAATAATGGTATTTTCAGCAAGTCCCAAATCTTCAATTTTTGCAGCTATTCTACCTACATTCCAATCTATATTTTCGCACATTGCTAAGGCTGCTTTTGTATGTTGAATATTTTCTTTCTCGGGATCTCGGTTACGCAAACCTAATTCCATATTTTCAAATTTACTCCACCATTTTTCAGGAACCTGCATTGGCGAATGTGGAGTGTTAAAAGGCAAATAAAGAAAAAATGGTTTGTCTTTGTTCTTTTCCATGAATTGAATCCCGTGCTCGGTTAAATCGTCAATAATAAAACCATCACCTTTTACAATCTCGCCGTTGTGTTCTAACATTGGGCTGAAATAATTCCCCCAGTGACCTGAGCAAAATCCATAATAATCATCGAACCCGCGTGCATTTGGATGATATGGAGGCTGCATTCCGTTGTGCCATTTACCGTAGGCAGCCGTTGAATATCCGGCATTTTTAAAAACTTCGGCAATTGTAGTTTCATCTATATCGAGGCGTTCGCCACCTCGCGAAGTAGAATAAACACCACCGCGAACATGGTATCTGCCGGTTAGTAATTCGGCGCGGGTAGGGGAGCAAACGGGGCAAACATAAAACCGGTCGAATGTAACTCCCGTTTCAGCAATATTATCAATATTTGGAGTGTGTAAATTTGTGTTTCCATTAATACTTAAATCACCCCAACCTTGATCGTCGGTCATTATTAAAACGATATTTGGTTGAAGATTTATTTCTTTTTTGGAACAAGAGAAAAGAAATACAGAAATGGTGATAAAAATAAGAAATTTAGACATAACAGAATTGGTTAAGGTTTATCAAAATTAAAAAATCCATCCGTCATTTGACAGATGGATTTAAATTATTTAATAGAAAATCTACTAATTATTTTTTGCTTGTTGAGCTGCTCTTTGTTGCTTTCGTTTTTCCTGAATATCAAGATAAGATTTTAAAAATTTCTGGTCGTTTTCGTCACTATCACCATAATACTCACGAATTTCAACCAGTTTTTTGTGTAGCATCTTTTGTACATCAGCATATTCCGTTACATCATAAATATTATTCATTTCCGATGGGTCGGTTTCTAAATCGTACATTTCCCATTCGTCTATGTCGTAATAAAAGTGCATTAATTTATAACGTTCAGTTGCAACACCATAATGGCGTTTTACCATGTGTACCGATGGATATTCGTAGTAAGTATAATAAACTGCATCGCGCCACTCTTCTGTTTCCCCACTTACCAATTTGCGGAATGATTCACCTTGCATACCTTCTGGTATTTCTATCCCGGCATAATCTAAAAATGTTGGAGCAAAATCTAAGTTTTGTACTAGTTTGTCAATTTTTGTTTTCGGTTTAATCTCTTTTGGATAACGCATCAAAAGCGGGGTACGGAAAGATTCTTCGTACATAAAACGTTTATCGAACCAACCATGTTCACCCAAATAAAATCCCTGATCGGAGGTGTAAATAACAATTGTGTTTTCAGCCAAACCAGCTTCTTCAAGGTATTCTAAAACCTCACCCACACCATCGTCAACCGATTTAATTGTTCGTAAATAATCTTTTATATACCTATTAAATTTCCATAAGGCAAGTTCTTTTCCTTCCGGCATATTTGCCAATAATTCTTGATTTTCGCTTTCGTAAGCTTCCATCCAATTGGCACGTTGTTCGGGGTTCATCCTTTTTATATCGTTATAAAAATTAGTGGTATCTCCGTTCGGATCAACAATTAATTTAAAATCGTGTCCCCATTGCGCGTGTCCATCAACTTCCATTTCTTGTGTTTTTGCAGCTGTTCCCCGACCTTCGTAATCATCAAAATAATTTGCTGGTGGTTCAAATGTTACATCGTCGTACAGGTTAACATATTTAGGTGCCGGTAACCAATTTCGGTGCGGCGCTTTCTGGTGATAAAGCATACAAAATGGTTTGCTTTGGTCGCGTTTATTTTTTAGCCAGTCGAGAGCAGTTTCAGTAATAATTTCTGTGCAATACCCTTCAATTCGTGTTTTCTTACCTTCTATAAAAAAATCAGGATTATAATAATGTCCCTGCCCCAAAAGAACCATTGAAAAATCAAATCCTTGTGGAATTCCATTTAAATGTATTTTACCAATCATTGCAGTTTGGTACCCATTTGCTTGAAGTATTTTTGGGAAGTTTTCCTGATCCCAATTAAAAGGCATCATATTATCTACTTTGCCATTTATAAAACTGTGTTTGCCCGTTAGAAGCACTGCTCGGCTTGGAGCACAAATTGAGTTCGTAACCGTAGCACGTGTAAAAAGTGCACCTTCATTAGCAAGTCTGTCAATGTTTGGCGTTTCGTTTAAACCATGTCCATATGCGCTAATGGCCTGGTAAGCATGATCGTCACTCATTATATACAGGATGTTAGGTTTCTGAGTTTCTTCCTTTTGAGGAGTGCTGCATCCAAAGATAACAAGCCCTGTTATTAAAAGGGCAATTGAGAAAAGTAATTTTTGAGTCATAGTTTATTTTTTTGAAAGTAGTTTTATGATTTTTGAGTTACAAATTTACAAAAAAGAAAAATGATTAAAAATTAACTTGTTTAATAAAAATAGAATAATAAGTTTGTTTATTCGACTTTGAAATATATTTGGATTAACTATTTTTATGAAATAAAATTTACTAAATCAATAATTTATGAAACTAGCATTTCAAAACTTGATGTACAGGTGTGTGATTATAAGTGAGATATTTGTTAGCTGATTGTTTTTTTTAAAAACAAACAATTACAAGCATATGAGAAATCTAATTTTACTTTTTGCTATTGTAGCCCTGTTTTCTTGTCAATCAAACAGATTAAACATTCCAGAAAAATTTGAAGTAAAGCGAGGAACAAATCTGGCACACTTGCTTTCGCAAAGTGATAAAAGAGGTGCCGATAGAGAAAAATTTATTACTAAACAAGATATCCAAA
Source organism: Bacteroidota bacterium (assembly GCA_030632865.1). Lineage (GTDB taxonomy): Bacteria > Bacteroidota > Bacteroidia > Bacteroidales > Prolixibacteraceae > Draconibacterium. Next base: position 1,110 of record DAOVTY010000244.1, on the reverse strand, counting down.
ATATTGCAAAAATGGGTTTCGACCATGTTCGTTTGCCAATTGACGAAGAGCAAATGTGGGACGAAAATGGAAATAGACACACCGAATCATTTGAAATAATGGTGAATTGTATTGATTGGTGTGCAGAAAATAATTTGCGTGTAATAGTTGATTTGCATATTTTGCGCTCGCACCATTTTAATGCTAAAAAAAAACCACTTTGGACTGATCTGGCTGAACAAGAAAAGTTTTATGATTTATGGAGAGACCTTTCAAAAACGCTAATTAAGTATCCTAATAGTTTGGTTGATTACGAACTAATGAATGAAGCGGTTGCTAACGATCCTGAGCTTTGGAATAATTTGGTTGGAAATGCAGTTAGAGCAATTCGCGAGATTGAACCCGAACGTACAATTGTAATTGGCTCAAACAAATGGCAGCAGGTACAAACATTCGATGTTTTAAAAGTGCCTGAAAATGATAAAAATATTCTGTTAAATTTTTATTTTTATGAACCATTTTTGTTGACACATTATAATGCGAGTTGAACTGGCTTGAACGGATTTACCGGGCCGGTTAATTACCCCGGAATAATTTTATCGCAAAAAGAGTTTGATAAATTGCCAGTAGAAATGCAGGAGATTTCTGAAAACTGGGTCAACAAAAATTTCGATAAAAAATGGATTTTAAAGCAGTGGCAAAAACCAATTCAAAAGGCAGAAAAGTTGGGTTTACCACTCTATTGTGGCGAATTTGGAATTATTACCGGACCTCCACAAAAAGAGATGCTGAACTGGTATAACGATATGATTAAACTTTTTGAAGAAGCCGGAATTGGGTATGCAAATTGGAATTGTAAAAGTGACCAATTTGGTTTGGATGATGGAAATGGAAAGCGAAAAGAGGAGTTAATAAAAATTGTTTCGGGGGAGTATAATAGATTAAATTCATGAGATATAAAATAGGTTTTAGAAATACTATAGGATAATAGTGCTAAACAATAATTACTATTTCTATATAATTTTATCTATATTCGATTTATTAATTTTGAAGTTAAGTTGTTAATTACATAAATTTAGTAAAAATGAAAAAATTTGCACTTTTATTCGTATTCAGTTTATTTTTCTGTTC
>DAOVTY010000142.1 GCA_030632865.1 Bacteroidota bacterium | reverse complement strand
TTTCCGGGCTTTAGCTACATTGACAGAGAGAGAAAGTGACATTATCAGATTATTTTTTGGTATAGGATGCCAGGAAATGACTCTGGAAGAAATCGGTGAACGATTTGGGTTAACCCGCGAACGAGTACGCCAAATTAAAGAGAAGGCGATTCGACGTTTAAGACACACATCGCGTAGCAAATTATTAAAATCGTATCTAGGTTAGATATTAAAAAAAAGGTTGCCAAATGGCAACCTTTTTTTATGTTTTAATTAAACCTTCTAAATTACATAGTCTATTTCCATAATTGTTCCAACTCTTCCAATGTTTTACCATTAGTTTCAGGAACCCATTTCCAAACAAAAATTGCTGCTAACAAACCCATTAAACCATATACCCAATAAGCGAAACCATGATTAAAAATATTACTTAAATAAGTAGAATCATTCATCATCGGGAAAGTCCAGGAAACAAGATAATTAGCTATCCATTGTGCAGCTACAGCAATTGCCAAAGCTTTTCCTCTTATTTTGTTGGGAAATATTTCGGCAAGTAACACCCATGTCACCGGCCCCCACGACAAAGCAAATGCAGCAACATAAGTAAGCATAAATATTAACGCAATAGTTCCAACATTGTCAGTAAAAAAAGCAAACCCTAGAGCAAACATACTTGCCGCCATTGCCAAGGCTCCAAATATTTGAAGTGGTTTTCTCCCAAATTTATCGACTGTTTTAATTGCAACTACAGTAAACGATAAGTTAATAACACCCACAATAATGGTCTGCAGTAAAGCAACATCAGTACCTGACCCCATAGTTCTAAATATCTCTGGAGCATAATACAGCACAACATTAATTCCCACAAACTGCTGAAACACAGAAAGTAACACCCCAATAATAATTAACAAAGCACCGAAAGACAACAACCTAGTTGAGACATGATGCTCAATCGAACTTTTTATATCCTTTAAAATTTCTTCTGCTTTGGCTTTTCCATTTATATTTTCTAAAATTTTCAATCCAATATTCTCCTTATTATTAAGAACTAGCCATCTCGGACTTTCAGGTGCAAAATTTAATAATAATAAAAATATAATGGCAGGTATCGATTCTGAAGCAAACATCCATCTCCAACCCACTGAGTTTAACCAAGTATCGTCTCCTCGAGTAGCAATAAAATAATTTACAAAATAAACGATTAGCATGCCAAAAATTATTGCAAACTGATTCCACGAGACTAAACTTCCCCTCTTATCAGCAGGAGCCATTTCTGCAATATACATTGGCGATAACATGGAAGCAAGACCAACACCGATTCCTCCAATTATTCTATAAATCATAAATTGAGTTAGATGAATATGAGAGCCATTCCCAATCGTTTCAAAGCCCAATTCCGGCATTGATGATCCAATTGCCGAAACTAAAAATAGTGAAGCTGCGATTATCATTCCTCTTTTTCGGCCCAATTGTTTTGCAATTAAACCGCCACTAAGTCCTCCAATTATACATCCAATTAATGCACTCGAAACCGTTAATCCTAATAAAGAATTGGCTGCAAGTTCACTCAAACCTTGTGGTTCGATAAAAAATGATTTTAATGCCCCAACTGTACCCGAAATCACAGCTGTATCATATCCAAAAAGCAATCCTCCCAGAGTAGCAATTAGAGTTATTTTTGTCAAATAATTTTTATTATTCATATACTAAATTTTAATATTAAAAGCCTAATAACCTTCTTACTAACTACTTACTGCTTTTTACTTTCCACTAAATATACCAGTTTATTAATTGCTCAACTAATTCTTGTTTTCCACTAATTTGATTGGGTTCACCAACTTCTTTAGCTATTGTACGAAGCTGTTCTAATTTTAAATTACCAGCTTCAAACTCAGCTCCATTTCCCTCATCAAACGAAGAATAACGGGTTTTGCGCATTGCGAGATAATCTGAGTTATTTATAATTTTATCAGCAATAACAAGCGACCGTGCAAATACATCCATCCCTCCAATATGAGCAATAAAAATATCTTCTAAATCGGTAGAATTTCTACGAGTTTTAGCATCAAAATTAATACCTCCATTTATAAATCCTCCACCTTGAATAATCTCTAGCATAGCTTCGGTGGTTTCGTAAATATTAGTAGGAAATTCGTCAGTATCCCAACCATTTTGATAATCTCCTTTGTTTGCATCAATTGATCCAAGTAATCCAGCATCGGTCGCTACACGTAAATCGTGTGCGAAAGTATGTCCTGCCAAAGTTGCGTGATTTACTTCAATATTCAGTTTAAAATCGTTCTCCAAACCATGCTCTTTCAAAAATGCAATTACAGTTTGTGAGTCATAATCGTACTGGTGCTTAGTTGGTTCCATCGGTTTTGGTTCAATCAAGAAAGTACCTTTAAAACCTTGCTTGCGACCATAATCGCGAGCCATTGTAAGAAATTGCCCCATGTGCGCCAACTCACGTTTAGTATCGGTATTATGCAATGTCATATATCCTTCTCTTCCACCCCAAAAAACGTAGTTCGATCCACCCAACGCAATGGTTGCATCTATAGCATTTTTAATCTGCACACCGGCATTTGCAACAACACTAAAGTCGGGATTAGTTGCTGCACCATTCATATAACGTGGATCAGAAAAAACGTTTGCGGTTCCCCAGAGCAGTTTCACCCCAGAAGCATCTTGTTTTGTTTTTGCGTAATCAACCATTTTAGCCAAACGGTTTTCAATCTCGAAAACCGATCCATCTCCAACAACATCAGTATCGTGAAAACAGTAAAATGGAATATTCATTTTTGTGATAAATTCGAATGCAGCATCCATTTTTTCTTTGGCAGCATCCATAAGGTCAGCAGCTCCAATCCATGGAAACATTTGTGTTCCCGGACCAAAAGGATCTCCTCCTGTTCCGCAGAATGTATGCCAGTATGCAACTGCAAAACGTAGATGTTCTTTCATCGTTTTTCCTGCAACAACACGATTTTCGTCGTACCATTTAAAAGCAAGTGGATTTTTTGATTCTGCACCTTCAAACTGAATTTGATTGATACCTTTAAAATACTCTTTGTTTCCTTTTATTACTTCCATTTTTTATTTTTTTAATAAGTCAATTCAATTCTACTAAAGATTTTCACCGTATTCCCAACCTTTTCTTGCAGGCTCTTTAATATAAGCGTCTAACTCCGGACGACCAACTGCTTTCATGTTTTTAGCATCGTAGTTAATTGTTCCTCCAAAACGTTGAGCCAAAACACCGACCTGAGCCATTTCTACTAAACTTGCTGAATAGTCGAAATTAGATCCTGGCAGTGTGTTATTTTTAATAGCATCAATCCACTCTTCAACTGGTTCATTTTCCCCAACTCTAGGAATAGTTTTTTCCGGCGCATTTTTCAGGAAGTCTTTCATTTCTTCTTCCGGTACAAGTAATCTCGCGTCATCTGGTCGCCCACCAGTAATTAATGTCTTTTTATCACCAATTATTATCATTCCACCACCAGGCAATTCATCCACTCCCCATTCTGGTCTAATGTCTGGTTTTTCAAAACCTTCATACCATTTCATGGTCACCGGAGCTTTATTTCCGCGTGCTCCAAATTGCCAGGTTACAACCGATTCTGTAGCTACAAAACTATGGTCTGCAACCGGATCAGTAATTACAGCATCAACAGTGTGAGGTATTCCAAGGTCTAGTGCATAGAAAGGAGTATCTAGAGTATGGCAACACCAGTCGCCCAATTTTCCATTTCCATAATCATAAAACCCTCTCCATGTTCTTGGTGCATAAAGGTTGTTAAATGGTTTCTCAGCTGCAGGTCCCTGCCAAAGATCCCAATCTAAACCATTAGGAACTTCATGTACCTGTGGAGGGAAAGTTTTTGGTGCACCAAAATATCCATCTTTTTCGAAATTGATTTTACCTTGCCATGCAATTACTTCTTTTACTTCACCTAACACTCCTGCTTCGTACCACTCTTTAGCCAATCTAATTCCATTTGTAGTTCGTCCCTGGTTAGCCATTTGCGAAACTATACCGTAATGTTTAGCAGCTTTTTTTAAGGTACGTAACTGCCAAATATTATGGGCTAAAGGTTTTTCTACTAATACGTGTTTCCCTAATTCCATTGCGGCCATTGCTGCTGGAAAGTGGGTGTGATCTGGCGTAGCGATAATAAACGCCTCAATTTCGTTAGCCATGGCATCGAACATTTGTCTAAAGTCTTTGTACTTTTTTGCATTTGGGCGTTCCTTAAAACCGTCTTGGCTCATTCTTTCATCACAATCGCACATCGCAACTAGGTCGTCTTTTGGAACTCTGCTCCAACTTGCACCACCTCGACCACCAACTCCAATTACAGCAAATCTTAATTGAGTACTTGGTGCACAACTAATAAAATTTGGAATAAACGCTGCTCCTACACCAGTAACAGCTGCCGATTGTAGAAATTTTCTTCTTGATAAATTCTTCATAATATTTTAATATAATAGTTAATTTTATTATTCAACTTATAATCAATAAAACATAAAACTGCCAACTATCTTAGTTCTTAGGAAACAACTGCATATCAGCAATTTGCACATAGTCTAATCACTCATATTTAACAATCTATTATTAATCTGACTTTAATTAATATATCCAACAAAACAGAACTAAACCAAAGCCTTGTCTAGCTCTGTTTTCCATTTGTTAAATGCATCCTTATATTCTGTCGCCTTTAAATTATCCGGTTCAATTATATCAAGTTTTTTTAAGTTAGAAAATGCTTCATTTGCACTTTTGTAATATCCCGAGCCAATTCCTGCACCACGTGCCGCGCCAACAGAGCCATCTGTATTATACAATTCAATTGTCGCTCCTGTAATTCCAGCAAGTGTGTTTCTGAAAATCGGGCTGAGGAACATATTCGCTTTACCCGCACGAATTACCGATGCGTTAATTCCGATCCCTTTCATAATATCCATTCCGTATTTAAAAGAGAAAACAATTCCTTCCTGTGCCGCTCTTAGCAAATGACCTTTTTTATGAATATTGAAATTTAATCCACTAAACATAGAACCAATATTTTTATTATTCAGCACACGTTCGGCTCCATTTCCGAAAGGCAAAATATTTAATCCGTTTGAACCAACAGGAATTTCAGCAGCTAAATCATTCATTTCGTTGTACGATAAATTTTCGCCAACCATCCGTTTCAGCCAGGCATTTAAAATACCTGTTCCGTTTATACAAAGCAAAACTCCAAGTCGAGGTTTTTCAATTTCGTGATTTACGTGTGCAAAAGTGTTTACTCTAGATTGCGGATCGTATTTAATTTCGTCGCTTACACCATAAACTACACCTGAGGTTCCAGCAGTAGTTGCAATTTCTCCAGGGTTTAAAACATTTAACGAGAGTGCATTATTTGGCTGATCGCCGGCACGGTAGCTAATTTTTGTTTTTGTTGAAAGCCCAAGTTCAGCTGCCATTTTTGCAGAAACATGACCTTGAACTGCAAATGTTGGAACAATGTCAGGAATAATTTCCGTTGAAAATCCATAATTTTCAAAAAGCATGTCGGCAATAGAATTATCCTTAAAATTCCACATAATTCCTTCAGAAAGACCACTTATAGTTGTTTGAATTTCCCCGGTTAGTTTCATTGCAATATAATCTCCAGGCAACATTATTTTATGAACTTTTGCATACAATTCCGGCTCGTTATCTTTAACCCATTTTAACTTTGATGCGGTGAAATTACCAGGAGAATTTAGCAAATTAGTTAGGCAACGATGACCACCTATTTCATCAAAAGCTTTGTCGCCAATTGCTGTGGCTCTGCTATCGCACCATATAATTGACGGGCGAATAACTTCTTGGTTATTATCTACCATAACCAATCCATGCATCTGATACGAAATGCCAATTGAATCAATTGTTTCAGCTTTAACCTTTGATTCGGCCAATACTTCGGCCAATGCAAATTTTAAACTGGCCCACCACAATTCAGGCTTCTGTTCTGCCCAACCCGCTACATGTGCAGTTATTTTCATTTCCTGTTTTGGGTGAAATGAGGAGGCTACGCAGTTGCCATTTTCTCCATCAACCAACGAAACTTTTACTGATGAACTTCCAATATCGAATCCTAATAAGTACATATTTTACAATTTATGGTAAACTCTAAAAATCAAAACCTTAGAGAACACGCCATTTAATATTTACATTTAATTTTCACAAACCTCCTGTCTACTCAAATTGAAGACCGTATTTTTAATTTAGTAGGTATTTCAACCCTAGTTATTTTGCTTGAATTAACAAACTCTGCAGCCTTTTTTCCCATAAGTTTAAAATCGGTTGAGATAACTGTAATACCGTTTTTTACATATTTTTTCATGGGTGTTTCGTTATACGAAATTACTCCAACCTCACGTCCAGGTTCAAATCCTTTTTCACTGCACTGATCTAAAAAACTCGCAAGCGTTCGATCGCTTACTAGAAAATAGAGACCCTTATTTTTTATCTTGAATTTTTCAATATCAAAAAGCACAGAATATTTTATATCGTTATCAACACAAAACTTTTTAAAATAGTCGATGGTAATTTTTGGGTGATATGTAAAAGGTGGGTAGATAAATGTAAACTCATCGTACTTTTTAATATCGTTTAAATTACGTTGCAAACAATTAAACACCGAATCTCCAAAATTTTGGTAAACTACAGATTGATTTTCTGTTGTATGGATCTTCCAGTCGATAATTAACAACTGTTCTTTGGGAATTTTATTAATAATATTGGGTACTTTTTTATTATCAAAATTCATAATAACGAATTTGCTGTATTTACCAATACTCTCGATAATAATCTTTTCAAATAATTGGATATTGTAGTGGTGAAAATGCAAATCGACACTAATATTTTTTTGAAGATGTTGTAAAAATGAGCCATACAAAACCTCTTTATAGGCTTTAAAAGTATCTAGAAACAGAAAAACTTTTGTTATATTTTTGGCTACAAAATAACCCCGATTTGGAACAGACACAACCACACCTCTCTTCTTAAGCTCTGCATAAGCCTTAAAAACAGTATCGCGCGAAAGCTGGCTCTCTTTCATAATCTGATTTACCGAAGGCATCATATCTCCCTCTTTCAGCTGACTCCTACTTATGGAATCGATAATCGCATCTACCAATTGCTGAAATTTTAAGGAGTTTGAATTTTGATCGACTACAAATTTAAAATTACTCATTTTATTGTAAAATTATCAAGCAAAATCTGTTCTGTTCTGTTCCGTAAATATAATATTATCTTTTGAATTGAGGCTAATTGAAAATGAAAATAAATTATCTTTTATGAAATACCGAGTTGGCTAATCTATCTGGATATAATCTGGGTTAATACTTGGAAATTTAGCATTCGATTCTGCAAGTTTACTGTCCAGCATTTTTTTTAACTCAACAACTTTCTGTGGGTTCTCCAATGCAAGGTCAGTTGTTTCGCTGGGATCGTTATCCAAATTAAAAAGTTCAGTTCTGCTATCCTCGTAATGAACGACTAATTTCCAATCGCCTTTTCGTAAAGCCGAGCCAGGTTTCCAGGCACTGCCGTGATAATGTGGATAATGCCAAAATAGTTCGTCTCTGTTTATACTACTATTTTCTGTTAACAGAGGCAGCAAATTTTCGCCATCATTTTTATTGTGCTCTATTTCAGCAATGTTTAAAATTGTAGTAAAATAATCCATACTTATTGCCGGTTGCTCCACAACTCTTCCCTGTTCAATAATTTCAGGTCCCGAAATTATTAAAGGTACGCGAATTCCTCCCTCATAACACCAACCTTTTCCGGCACGCAACGGACCGTTACTTGTGGGTGCATTTTTTCGGTAAAGAGTGGAGAGCCCACCGTTATCGCTGGTAAAAATAACCCATGTATTTTCATCTAAACCTTGCTCTTTTAAAGCAGATAAAACACGACCAACATTCTCATCCATTGACGC
>DAOVTY010000066.1 GCA_030632865.1 Bacteroidota bacterium | reverse complement strand
TAAAAATGAAAAAATTTGCACTTTTATTCGTATTCAGTTTATTTTTCTGTTCAGTTTTTTCGCAAGAAGAAGAGGTCACAAAAGATGGCTTTAATTTTGGCGTGCTACCAACAATTACTTACGATACCGATCTTGGATTTCAATATGGAGGCCTTGTAAATTTGTATCATTATGGAGATGGTAGTCGATACCCAACTTATGATCATTCTCTCTATTTCGAAATCTCAAGATTTACAAAAGGTAGTGGAATTAATAGGTTTTATTACGATTCCGACAGATTAATAAAAGGGCTTCAAACTTCGGTAGATATTAGTTATCTTTCTGATCAGGCATATGATTTTTATGGATTTAATGGTTACGATGCAGTTGTTAATTCGGATTGGATGGATGATGAAAGTGATGATTATGTCTCGCGGATGTTTTATAAATACGATAGGAAATTATTTCGTTTTAAGGTAGATTTACTTGGGAACCTTTTGGGTGATAAAATTAAATGGGCAGCTGGAATAAACCTATTAAATTTTAATATTGGAGAGGTTGATCTGGAAAAATTGAACGATGGGCAAGAAGGAGATGATCTTTTACCTGATGTTGATGGATTGTATAATAAATACACTGATAACGATATTATTACTGCGCAAGAGGCAGACGGAGGTTTTGTTCCGATACTAAAAGCCGGTTTGGTTTATGATACTCGAGACAACCGACCTAACCCAATGAAAGGAATTTGGACCGAGGCAGTTTTTGTTGCTGCTCCAGAATTTTTAGGAGCCGAGAGTGGATTTGCAAAAATTAAACTAACACACCGTCAGTATTTTACAATAGTTCCTGACGAGCTTTCATTGGTTTATAGATTAGCCTATCAAACTACAATTGGAGGACATGTGCCGTTTTATTATCAAAGTCAGGTAATTACTTCGGTAATGAAAGGTGCCAGTTCTGAAGGTTTGGGAGGTGCTAAATCGCTTCGTGGTATTCGTAGAAACAGGATTGTAGGCGATGGCTTTTTTTATGGAAACATTGAAGCCCGCTGGAAAGCTGTTCATTTCAAATTTATAAATAACAATTTCTATTTAGGCGTAAATGGTTTTATGGATTTTGGGCAGGTAACTAAAAAGATAGATATAAATTCTAGCGATGATATTGCTGATTATTTGGATATTGGAGCAGAGCAAATGCACTTCTCGTACGGTGCAGGACTGAGAATTGCCATGAATACAAATTTTATAATTGCCATCGATTATGGTTTTGCTGCTGACGACCGCGATGGTGAATCAGGACTATATATAGGGTTGAACTATCTATTTTAAAAAATAGGAATAAATAATTTATCCGGTGATTATAGTAATTAATTATAGTCTCGGGTAAATTATTTTAATAATGGCTATATTCAAAACAGTTTATATTTTCGTATTTCAACAATAAAATTAATCGTCACAGCAAAAAAAAGCTCATCAAATCTTACTTTCATTTATATTTATACTGAATTTTAAAATCATTTAAAATGAAAGTAATAAATTTTGTAATTTTTTCAATACTCATTCTATTCTTATCAGGGTGCGTGGTTTATTCATTCTATCCGTTATATACTGAAAAAGACCTTTTTGCAAATGAGATTTTAAAGGGGAACTGGGAGGCAGATAATGGTGCTCTTTGGAGTTTTGAGTATGCATATTTAGGGGAAAAAGTGCCTGAAAATATCGACAGCACTTCGTATGTGTTAAATATGGTAGATAAAGATGAGCATGAATCTGAATATAGAGTACACATTATAAAACTGGGTGGTAATTACTTTTTGGATTTTTATTTAAAAGATTTTTTAAATGATGATAACCTTGATTTGGCATCGTTTCATATTGTTCCGGTTCACACATTTGCTAAACTAATTGTTACTGAAAATCAACTTCAAATAAATTGGTTCGACCAGAGTTGGTTGGAAGATTTGATTAAAGAGAATAAAATAAATATTCGTTATGAGAATAATGATGATTTTATTTTACTTACTGCAAAGCCTGGTGAACTGCAAAAATTTGTTGCCGAATATGCGAATTCGGAAAAAGCTTTTAAAGAAGGAATGGAAGCTGTATTGACAAGAAAATAGGAGCTTATCTATTCAAAAAAAAAGGCGTAAAAAATAATTTTTTACGCCTTTCAAATTAATATTTTTATTTTAAAATTTATATCCGATTGTTAAAAGCACATCGTTTTTAACAGTTTTAAAATCAATCATTTTTGGTGCTGGATACATGTTTGAAATTGGTGTTTGATACGGTAAATCGGAGTTTTCTATTACTGAATATCTGTATGCAATATCTGCAAAAAACAAGCCCGAACGATAACCTAATCCACCTGAATATACCATTAAATTAGCATCGGAATTTGGTTGCGATGCCCCAAATGAATTTGAGTTAAATGCCGATTGCTGCAACTCGTAACCACCACGTAAGCTTAATGATTTGCTAATTACATATTCGCCACCAATTCTAATATTTCCCGATGTTTTGTACGCCTCTTCAATATCTAAATTTTCCTCGTTAAAACTATATCCATCTCCACCTTCTCTTAACTTTGCATTTCCGTAGTTTACAAGCTCATAATCGATACTAATTAAACCATTTTTTGCAATAATAAAGGCACCACTAAAAGTTGTCCGCATTGGTGTTTGCAGTTTATAGTCGTAGTTATTTGTTGGCGAATATTCATCGTAATTCTCAGTGCCATCGTTATAAGTTATAGAAGATTGCATCGAGGTTTCAAATAAATCATGCAGATTGTAATAGGTAGGGGTGTGTATAGAAACTCCTAATCTTATTTGATGTATTGGTTTATAAATTGCTCCAAACTTAAAATTATTACCATAACCATTTGTTCTCAAATAACTGTTAAAAGTAAACTCATTAAAATATGGTACGTTGTTTTGCTCATCGTTTTCAACAATTTGAGTCGATTCTTTATAATAAAGATAATTAATTCCCCACGATGCTCCAATATATAGTTTATGATTAAAATTTAAACCAAGTGCAATTGAGTATTCATCAATAGAACCACTTTTGGATATAGATTTTATCTGATTTTGCCCGTAACCGGCATCTTGTAAATCATGCCAATATTCATCATTATTCTCATCATATAAAAGAAGGTCTGTATCCCATGCAAGTTCTTCGTAGTAGTCATTCCATATTTGAGGAACTGCATTTGCATTGCCGGCAAAATAATCCATGTAAGAACCATCAATACTGTTTCCCATAATGTAGGCATTACTGTCGAATTCTTTTAGCCGGTTGTAACCAATTCCAACATTAAACCCAACAAGACCCAACTCATTTTGGTTATTTGTGGGTATAGCCGAAACATAACTTAAATTGTTTAATGTAAATTTGTAATCAGTATCTTCCACTGTTGTTCCCCAGTACGAACTTTCAACACTAGTATGACTCGATTTTGGTGTAATCATTAATTCGCCCGAGCGGTATAACCCAAGCCCTGCAGGATTAATACTCACGGATGTGAAATCTCCTCCTAAAGCACCAAATGCATTTCCCATTGCTCCTGCACGAGCTGTGCCTTGCACTTGAATTTGTGAATATCTTAAAACATCTACAAAATCTTGTGCCTGCATTAAGAATGGAACTAACATAGTTATTGTGAATAGAATAATATTTCTTTTCATGGCAAAATAATTTTTTTGTTAATACTGAAAAAGAGGGGATGCCGTTCAACTACCTTCTTCCCGAAGATGATCTTGAACTACCACTACTGCTTCTGCTACTCGAGCTACCTGAACTACCTGAACTACCTGAACTTCTTGAGCTACTAGAACTTCCAGAGTAAGATGAGCTACTACTTCTACTGTTGCTACTTCCGGAACTACGGTAGCTGCTGCTGCTGCTACTTCTTGATGGGGAACTAGAACTATAGCTCGATTTTGTTGAAGAAGATGGAGTGCTGTAACTTCTAGATGAACTTCCGCTGCTCGAACTTCTGTTATAAGTAGAGCTTGTTCTGTATGAAGTATTATAGCTAGATGTTGATTTTGGAGATGCATACCTAGAACTTGTAGTACTACTGCTTACAACCCTTGGTTTCGAGTAACTTACACTTTTGTTTGTTGAAGAACTTGTACTTGGTCTAGTATAAGAACGATTACTAGAACTTGTTCCTGGCCGTGTGTAACTCTGTGTACGAGTAGAACTTGGGGTATTTGCTGAACGAGAGTAACTCTGAGCAGCAGAACTACTTTTTGTAGAGTTTGCCGAACGCGTATAACTTGTGCCAGTAGTTCTTCTTTTTTCTGTTAACACATTATTAGTAGCTGTCGATTTTGTTCTGCTATTACCAATAGTCGAAGCTGAACTAACACCAGACGTTGAAGTTGATCTTCTAGTTTGATCAGAAACGGTTTCTAAATTGCCACTTTTATTTCTTGCATTACTTGCCGAAACTCCAGATAAACCTCCTCTTAAATCATTTCTATTAACAGTTGTACCTGTCGATCTTCTTTGCCCATAAGTATAACCATTTGGGTTTGATGGGTAACTAGGATAATAACCACCACCATAATAAGGAGGGTAACCACCATAGTAAGGAGGATAATAGCCACCATAATAAGGAGGGTAATAACCTCCGTAGTAGCCACCACCCCAGCCATAATAAGGATAACCACCTCTGCCATAACTCATCGAGAAAGAAAAGGGTGAATAATAACTGTTGTAGCCGTAACTATAATAAGGACTGTAAAGCCAACTATCCCAATAAAAAGGATCGTAAAAATATGGATTATGGAAACGCCTAATTCTATAGGCATAATCGAGCTCTTCTCCGTCGTAATAGTTGTTTATTACATATTGTAACTCATCGTCGTTATAATAGATTGTAGTATCGCTACTTTCCAGATCCATTTGGTCCATATTGTACGCAAGTATATCTGCTTCTTCTTCAGAACCATCAAAAATGTAGTTGTTCATCGTGTTCGAGCCATCCTCGTTTTGCTCAATTTGACTGATAATTAAAACTTCTCCAGATTTTTCTTGAATTGGTTCTTCTTCCACAACCATTATTGGAGGAGGAACATCCGACGGATTAAAGTAAATATCGTCTGAATTAGAGGTTGTTGTATAACTCCCTGTGGAGCACGCTCCAAAGATAATTGCTAAAGCTCCTATGTATATTAATCTTGATTTCATATCTCGTCCTCCCTTTAATTAATGTCAATAATAATTACTTTATTTGTAAGCTCAAAATTAAAAATGATTTTACAAAATCTGTACCAAAAATAATAAAATGGCTAAAGTATTAACATCGCGGAGCGAGAATTATTCACAATGGTATCAAGATCTGGTGATTAAAGCAGGTCTGGCCGAAAATTCTGCTGTACGTGGAAGTATGGTAATTAAACCGTATGGATATGCAATTTGGGAAAAAATGCAAGCTGAGTTAGACAGAATGTTCAAAGAAACTGGACACGAAAATGCATATTTCCCTCTGTTTATACCTAAATCATTTTTTAGTAAAGAGGCATCGCATGTTAAAGGGTTTGCAAAAGAGTGTGCCGTTGTAACTCATTATCGTTTAAAAACAGATGAGGTGAATGGTGGAGTAATGGTTGACCCCGATGCAAAATTGGAAGAGGAATTAATTGTACGACCCACATCAGAAACCATAATTTGGAGTACATTCAAAAACTGGATACAGTCGTATCGCGATTTACCATTATTAATTAACCAGTGGGCAAATGTTGTTCGTTGGGAAATGCGTACCCGCCTATTTTTGCGTACTGCAGAGTTTTTGTGGCAAGAAGGGCACACAGCGCATGCAACAAAGCAGGAAGCAATTGACGAAACTGAACAGATGATAAATGTTTATGCAGATTTTGCTGAAAACTTTATGGCAATGCCAGTAATAAAAGGTGTGAAAACCGAGAATGAAAGATTTGCAGGAGCATTAGAAACATACACAATTGAAGCAATGATGCAGGATGGCAAAGCGTTGCAGTCTGGTACATCTCATTTTTTAGGGCAAAATTTTGCAAAGGCTTTTGATGTGAAGTTTGCCACCAAAGAAGGAAACGAAGAATATGTTTGGGCAACATCGTGGGGTGTTTCTACACGTTTAGTGGGGGCTTTAATTATGGCACATTCCGATGATAATGGTTTGGTGCTTCCTCCAAAATTAGCTCCTTACCAAGTTGTTATTATTCCTATTTATCGAAAAGAGGATCAATTGGCAGCCATCTCAGAAAAAGTAAACGAAGTAATTGCCAAGTTAAAAGCAAAAGGGATTTCGGTAAAATATGATAACAGAGATAATCGCAAGCCGGGTTGGAAATTTGCTGAATACGAATTGAAAGGCGTGCCTGTGCGTTTGGCAATCGGACCGCGCGATTTAGAAAATGGAACCGTGGAAGTTGCTCGTCGCGACACATTAGAAAAAAACACTCAACCTATCGAAGGAGTTGAAGATTATATTGAGAGTTTGTTGGAGGAAATTCAAACTAATATTTATACAAAAGCATTTAATTTCAGAAAAGAAAATACAACGAAAGTCGATACGTATCAGGACTTTAAAACAACTGTTAAAAAAGGTGGTTTTGTGTTGGCACATTGGGATGGTACTTCGGAATCTGAAGATAGAATTAAAAGTGATACAAAAGCAACAATTCGCTGTTTGCCTCTGGAATACGAAGAGGAAGAAGGCCTTTGTGTTTATTCCGGAAAACCATCGAAACGTAGAGTTCTGTTTGCGTTGTCGTATTAATTATATGCTAATTAAGGATGCCGCCCGCCTGTGTTTCAAAAAATGCGGATGGCATCCTTTTTTTTTAGTGAAAGCAGCTTTTTTGAGCTGCTTTTTTAGTGCATTTAGTTGCTGTTACAATAGACAACCATTATATTTTGTTTTTTATCTCAATACTCATATCTAAAAATCTAACAGTTTATTGTAATACAAATAGGTTTATGTATTTTTATATTCTAATTTAATTTGTAATGACAGAAAAAGAAGTTAGAGCATCATTGTTGGAAGCGTTGATTATTAAATCAACTGAAAAACAGAAGGTGTACCAAAACACACAAAAAACATTTATCATACTTAAAAAGGTTTTAAAAAAATTGGAAGAGGAGTATCTTTCTGTGGTGAAAAATAAAGTACCGAAAGCTGTTTTGCCTGTTTTTAAAGATCGTGGCCCATTTGAGGCTGAATTTAAAATTGGTGGCGATATGCTCATTTTTAGTATGCACTCAAACGTGTTTGAGTTTGATGATAAACATCCCGTTTGGAAAACAAAATATATCGAAGAAGATTCAATGCGTTCATACTGCGGAACAATAAATATTTATAATTTTTTGGCCGATTCGTTTAAATACAATCGTAACAACGATTTGGGATATTTGGTAGCACGTTTATTTGTAAACAAAGACAACCATTTTTTTGTTGAAGGAAAAAATCAAACAGCAGAAACTGTAAAAGATTTTGCTGTAGACACAATTTCTCCTGGTATTTTGAGACAGATTATTGAAACAGCAATTCAGTTTAGTATAGAATTTGATTTGCTTGTTCCGGCATACGATCAAGTGAAAATGGCTACGGTGCAACAAATGAGACAAAAAATTACACACTCTAAAATGACCACCGGCAAACGATTGGGATTTAGTTTTAACTCTGATGATATTTGAATATAATAGTGAGCTTTTAGTATTTAGAAAAAAAACATGAGATTAGATTAGAAACAAATTAAAAAATATGGAAAAAGTAGTAGAACGATTTATTAAATACGCCAAAGAATACACAACCTCCGATCCGGAAAGTGAAACGTATCCAAGTACAAATCGTCAATTAACTTTCATGAAAAAACTGGTTGACGAACTAAAAGAGATTGGTTTAAGTGAGGTTGAAATTGATAAGTTTGGTTATGTAACTGCAACAATTCCTGCAAATGGAATTGAAAATAGTAACGTGGTTGGTTTCGTTGCTCATGTTGACACAAGTCCTGATTTCTCAGGCGAAAATGTAAATCCGCAAATTATTGAAAGTTACGATGGAAAGCCTGTTAAACTAAAAAATGGTGTAACAATAGACCCAGAAGAATTTCCTGAAATACTTAAATATATAGGACAATCTATTATTACTGCCGACGGAACAACCCTACTTGGTGCCGATGATAAAGCCGGAGTAGCAGAAATTATAACCGCTGCAGAAATTATTCTTAACTCAAAAGATATTAAACACGGGAAAATAAAGTTGGCGTTTACTCCTGACGAAGAGATTGGAAAAGGAACCGACCATTTTGATATTAAGAATTTTGGTGCCGATTTTGCCTACACTTTAGATGGTGGAGAAATTGGTGAATTAGAGTTCGAAAATTTCAACGCAGCCGGAGCAAAAATTAAAATACACGGAAGAAGTGTGCATCCCGGAGCTGCTAAAAATAAAATGATAAATGCATTGTTGGTAGCACATAAATTAATTGGAATGTTGCCGTCAACTCAACGACCGGAACACACCACCGGATATGAAGGTTTTTTCCACTTGCTTTCTCTAAATGGAAATGTAGAAAATGCTGAATTACAATATTTAATTCGCGACCACGACTTTGGTAAATTTGAAGAGAAGAAAAAGTTACTAATTGAAGTTGTGTCGTTAATTAACCTCGAATACGGAAAAAAATTGGTTGAATTGGATTTGAAAGATCAATATTACAATATGTTGCAAAAAATTGAACCTGTAATGTATATTGTCGATATTGCAAAACAGGCGATGGAGCAGGCTGGTGTTGAGCCAAAAATTAGAGCAATTAGAGGAGGAACTGATGGCGCGAGACTTTCGTATGATGGACTGCCGTGTCCTAATGTTTTTGCTGGCGGCCATAATTTTCACGGACCATTCGAGTTTGTGCCAATTCCTTCGATGCTTAAATCGGTTGAAGTAATTTTGAATATTGTTCGATTGGTGGGGAAATCAGCAAAGTAAATTTTATAACGTTAAAATGCTATACTCCTCCTCGTTGCAAACGATGGGGAGAGTAAGGAGAGTAAGAATAATAATGCGGAATAACTTTGTTCAGTACATAAAAGAGAAACAGCTTTTTGAAACAAATCAGAAAGTACTTCTGGCGATTAGTGGTGGAATCGACAGCATGGTACTTTTGCAACTTTTCGAGAAATCGGGTTTCGATTATGGAATTGCACATTGTAATTTTCAACTGCGGGGTGATGAGTCGGATCAGGATATGGAGTTTGTTAAAAAGCAGGTTTTAATTCATGGAATCCAATCATTTTTCGAAACGTTTGAGACAAAAGAATATGCCAATTTAAATGGTATTTCTATTGAAATGGCCGCCCGCGATTTACGTTATGAATTTTTCGAGAAAGTACGTGTGGAAAATGGATATGATTTTATTGTAACAGCGCATCATAAAGATGATTTAATTGAAACTTTCTTTCTAAATCTTTCGCGAAAAACGGGTATAAAAGGATTGACAGGAATAAAAGAGAAAGCGGGAACGTTAATTCGTCCGTTGTTATTTGCTGGGCGCAGCGAAATAGAAAAATATGCAAAAGAAAATTATATCGATTTTAGAGAAGACTCTACCAATAGCGAAGTGGTTTTTCAACGTAATTTTTTACGCCATAAAATACTTCCACTCTTTTCAGAACTTAATCCTTCATTCAAAAAAAATATACTTGCTAGCGTAGAAAATTTAAAAGATGCAGAACATGTTTATTCCGGTTTTCTGCAATCTGAGAAAACAGAAGTAGTATCAAAAAATCAAAATGAATCTGTAATTAATATCGAAAGACTTCAGAATTCATCGTTCCCTAAAATTTTATTGTTCGAAATTTTGTCTGAATATAATTTTAACACAACGGTTGTAGATGAAATATATAAAAGCCTTTTAACCGACTCGGGGAAGCAGTTTTTTTCTAAAACTCACCGGCTGGTTAAAGACCGAAAAGAACTTTTTATTTCGGTAATAACGGATAAGGATGATAAAATTTTTTATATCGAAAATGAAGATATAGAACTATTTGAACCATTAAATATTGTAATAGCAATAATACGGTCTAAAGATTTTCAGATTATTAAACATTCAAGTATTGCTTGTTTAGATTTGAATGAAATTGAATTTCCGTTGCTAATAAGAAAGTGGAAACAAGGAGATTATTTTCAGCCACTTGGAATGACAGGATATAAAAAAATAAGTGATTTTTTTATCGATCAGAAAATTCCAATTCACGAAAAAGAGAATATCTGGATTTTATGTAGTGGTAAAAAAGTAATTTGGATTATGGGTCACCGTATCGATAATCGGTTTAAAATTACTAAGCAAACTACTTCAGTTTTAAAGATTGAAATTCAAACTAATAATTAGAAAAGACGATTCGTTTTGCAATATTTATAATTTTGAAACTTTTATTTAAGCGTAAAACTAATTTTATGATTTATACCAAATTGGCAACATTTAGAGACTTTCGTATAAAATGGAAATATGAGGTATTATTAATAAGTTTCTTGATACTTATTTTTGGCGATATTTTTTTTTACGAAGGAGTAGATGCTGCTCCATATCTTATATTGCAAAATGTGTTTGCAAGTGTTATAATTTTTTATGGTAAAAAGCGGTGGCGATTTCCTCTTGTTTTTTTGATGACGGCAATTATTTCTTTAGTTGTAGTTAATATGCTATTCGATTTTAGGTATATAAGATTAGCTTTTGCCATAATATATATTATCTATTTTGCATTTATTTCTACCGAAGTGTTTGCTCAAGTTGTTATAACTAAGAATGTTACTGGGAGTATGGTTTCTGCCGTATTATGTGGTTTTATAATTATAGGGTTAATAGGAGGTTATGTATTTTCTATAATTGAGGTTTTGCATACTGGTTCGTTTAATAATTTGTCGGAGGGGGTAAATGGAGTTGCAGACTTAATCTATTTTAGTTTTATAACTGTTCTTTCGGTTGGGTATGGCGATATTACACCTGCAACTTTATTGGCTAAAAAAGCTGCAATGTTTATTGGGTTAATCGGTTATTTTTATGGTGTTGTTGCTATCGGAATTATTATTGGCAAATTCATTGCAAAAAATAATAATTAAAATAGTATCTAATATTAATCTTCATTAGACATTGAATAAGGATAGCTATTCTCCGAAATTCCACGTTTTTTATTCGGTAATTTTGTCATTGTAAAGTTAATTTCCCCACCATCTTGAATAGTAGAATGTTCAACATAGTTTTTATCCCATGTTTTACCGTTTAGTTCAATTTTATCAACATAAATATTCTCTCGTGAATTGTTTTTAGCGTTAATAATAAATTTATTTCCTGTCTCCAGTTTCAATGTAATTTTATCGAATAGCGGAGCTCCAAAAATGTACTCATCGGTTCCGGGGCAAACGGGGTAAAATCCCATTGCACTAAAAACATACCACGCAGAGGTTTGTCCATTGTCTTCGTCGCCACAGTATCCGTCTGGTTGCGAAGTGTAAAGTTTATTTAAAACTTCGCGCACTCGTTGTTGTGTTTTCCATGGTGCACCTGCATAATTATACAAATATATCATGTGCTGAATGGGTTGATTTCCATGTGCATAATTCCCCATTCCGGCAATTTGCATTTCTCTTATTTCGTGAATTACGCTTCCATAATACGACTCGTCGAAAATGGGAGGAACAACAAATATTGAGTCGAGCATTTCTACAAAACTATCGTTTCCACCCATTAAATTTTTCAGTCCTTCAATGTCTTGAAAAACGCTCCAAGTGTAATGCCAACTGTTTCCTTCGGTAAAAGCATCGCCCCATTTATATGGGTTAAATGGAGATTGAAATTCGCCATTTTCATTTTTACCACGCATCAGTTTTGTTTCTGTATCGAATACATTTACATAGTTTCTTGCACGTTTTTTAAAAAGGTCAACCTCTTTTTGAGGTTTGTCTAATTCTTGCGCGAGTTTCCAAATACAGTAATCTGCGTATGCATATTCTAAAGTTCTGGCCGTATTTTCCCGAATACCAATATCGTACGGAACATAACCCAACTCGTTGTACTCTTTTGCTCCAAATCGACCAACAGAAGTTATTTCCGTATTATAACTATTAGTGTTTTTCAAAATAGCTTCATACAAAGTTTCAATGTCGTAACCGCGAATTCCTTTTAAGTATGAGTCTGCAATTAACGAAGCCGAGTTTGAGCCAATCATGCATCCACGATGTCCGGGACTTGCCCATTCTGGCAACCACCCACTCTCGTTGTAAGTATTCACCAAACCCTGCATTATTTTCGAATTCAGATCGGGATACATTAAAGTAAAAAAAGGAAAAACAGCACGGAAAGTATCCCAAAATCCATTATCGGTAAAAAGGTAACCTGGCAAAATTTTACCGTTGTACGGACTATAATGAACTATTTCGTTTTTGGCGTTAAATTCGTAAAATTTACGTGGAAATAAAAGCGTTCGGTACAAACTCGAATAGAATGTTTTACGCTGTTCTTCAGAACCACCTTCAACTTTAAT